>JBBRIV010000095.1:0-10179 GCA_038220425.1 Candidatus Limnocylindrales bacterium | reverse complement strand
ATCGGGCCGAGCAGGCGGGCATGGTCCCAGGCCAGCTGGCTGGCGCCGGGCCGGCGCACGATATCAGCCAGGGCCAGGGCAATGGCCGGGCCGGGCGCGACGGCCCAGGCACCGCCGGCCACGACGATCAGGTCGGGGGCGGGCAGCTCGCTGATCATCGGCGTGGCCTCGACCAGGCGCTCGAGGGCGGCCCGGGCCGCCGCATAGCGGACGACTGCCCCGGCGCCGTAGGCCTCGCCCCACGGGGTCAGGCGCAGCTCCCGCAGCCGATCGCGCATCCGGTGTCGGTCGAGGGCGATCGACGACCAGGCCAGGACGCCATCGACCAGGTCGTCGTCGGGCTCACCGGCCGGAGCGAGGGCGGCCGCCGCGACGAACGCGGCCATCGTCTCGACGCCATCAGGTCCGGCCAGCACGCGCAGACCGCCGGTCAGCCCGATCTCGACCAGCTCGAACCGCCGGTCGAGGATCGCGGCCAGGTCGGTGATCGCCCGGACCAGGGCATGGCGGCCATCGCCCGAGCCCGGATGGAGCGCATCGAGGAGCCGGCGCAAGCCGGCGCCGGCGGGCTCACCGGCGGTGGCCGCCGGGCCATAGGGCGGCGGCGCACCGTCGGCGTCGACGGAGAAGCGGGCGGTCTCGGTTCGGAGCAGCCCGGCCAGGACGATCGGTCGGGCAGGATCGCGGCTGCCCAGGGCAGAACCCAGGGCGGCCAGGGCGGCCACCGCCGGGCGCGGGTCGAGGGCCGGCGATTCGCCGGCCGCCAGCAGGATGGCGGCCACATCGCGTTCCATGCCCAGCCGGGCCATCGCCACAGGATCCGAGGCTTCCAGGCTCAGCCCGGCGGATCGCCAGCCGGCCGTCGCAGCCAGCCGTTCGGCGGCGGCCCGCTCGCGCTCGCTGGTCGCCAGGATGGCCAGGCGGGGCAGCTCGGCGGTCCGGGCAATGAGCCGGCGGGTCGCCCCGAGATCTGCCGGATCCAGGCCGAGCTCCTCGGCCAGGGCGGGGTCGGCCTCGGTCAGGCGGCCGGCCAGGGTCGCCAGGAGGTCCTCCGGATCAGTCCCGGCGGGGGCCGACTCGGCCGCCAGCAGGCGCCAGCGCTCGTTGATCCGGCCGAGCACGGCGGCCGACGAGGTTGCCGACCCGAGGTCGAGCGCGAAACTGGCGCGCGAGTCGCTGGTCACCTGCCCATGCTACCCGGCTGCCGGTCAGGCGGTGTCCGGGCGCACCGCGCGGGCTTTGGCGGCGCTTGGCGGCGCTTGGCAGCCGGACCGAGGTCACGCGTCGAGCGTGTCGTCCTCGTCCCACTCCTCGAGCCGTTCGATCAGCTGCTCGATCCCGATGTCATCGGCCAGGAGCTCGGTCGCCGAGCTGACCTCGCCGCCGAACAGGCCGCGCAGGGTGGGATCGAAGAACAGCATGGCGTTGCTGCCCAGGGGCCGGTAGGGCCGGCTGGCGTTCAGGAAATGGACGGCCGGTGCGGCCAGTCCGCGCAGGTGAATCTCGCGGGCGACCCGGTCGACCAGCTCGTCGCGCTGCTCCTCTGTCCGATCCGGCGGGAGCATCATCGGCCGCTACCGGGATCCGCACCGGGCGAGACGGCCTCGACTTCGCGGACGGCCTCCTGGAAGGCCGCGTAGGCCGCCGCCCCGCGCAGGGCAAAGGTGACGACCTCGATCGAGGGTGACTGGAGCAGCTCCTCGCGGACGGTGGCCAGGGTGATCCGGGCAGCCTCATCGAGCGGGTAGCCACCTACCCCGGTGCCCAGGGCGGGGAACGCAATCGTGGTCACGTTGTTCTCGCGGGCACGGGCCATCGAATTCCGGACGGCCTCCTGGATCGCGATCGCACTGGTCCGCCGATCCCGGTCGAGCGACACGGCGTGGATGATGATTCGAGCGGCCAGCGTGCCCGCCGGGGTCACGATCGCCTGGCCCAGCCCAAGCGGTCCCTGGCGCACGGCGGCGAACTCGATCGCATCACCGCCGGCTCGCTTGATCGCCCCGCCCACGCCCGTCGCCATCCACAGGCTGGGGTTGGCCGGGTTGACGATCGCGTCGACCTCCAGGTCGCAGATGTCCCCGTTCCAGAGCTGAATCCGTGCCACGAACCCTCCACCCCGCCAGCGTCCGTACACCCAGCGGTACCAGCCCGGCATGGTACACCCGGGGCAACCGGCGAGCCATCGCGGTAACCACTTCCCACGAGATCGTGGTGCGAGCCCGCGCCACGTCGAGGGCCGTGATGCGCTGGCCGGCCTGTTCGCCGATGAGCACGAACTCGTCGTCGATCGTGACCGGCGGGCCGGGCACATCGGTCACGTCGGCCATCACGGCATCCATCGCGACCGTGCCAACGAGGGGCACCCGGCTGCCCCGGACCAGTGCCTCGGTCCGGTTCGATCCGGCCCGCGCCCAGCCGTCGCCATAGCCCAGAGGCAGCGTGGCGATCCGGCTGGTCCGGCGCGTGGTGAAGCTCGGGCCGTAGCTGATCCCGCTGCCGGCGGCCAGCTCGATCACCCGGATCGGCCGGGCATGGACCGACATGACCGGCTGGAGCTCGGCCGCCGGACCCGCCCGGAGCAGCTCGGCGGGCAGATCGTCGGGCGGTAATCCGTACACGGCCAGCCCGATCCGGACACCCTCGTAGATCGGGCCATTGCCGGACAACAACCCACCGCTCGCGCTGACATGCCGGCGGGGCAGGCGGACGCTCTCGCCGCCGAGCAGCTCGATTGCGCCGTCGAAGCGGCCGGCCTGGCCGGCTGTGCGCTCCCGATCGGACGGCGCCTGGAGATGTGACCAGATCCCGCCCAGCCGGACGCCCGGCGCCGAGGCGATCCGGGCGACCACCGCGGGGACCTCCTCCGGAATAATTCCTGCCCGGCCCAGGCCGGTCTCCACCTCCACGTGCAGCTCGAGCTGGTGCGGTGGATGACGCCGGCCGCCCGCCCGGGACGAGCTGCGCGCGAGCTCAACCGCGGCCAGCGTCCGCTCGAGGAGGACGGGATCGCCGACCGTGATTGCGATCCGGCGTCGGCCGGCCTCGGCAGCGTGCTCGGGCGGGATCGCGAAGAGGACCAGGATCGGCAGGCGCAGGCCCCCCTCGCGGAGCTCGACCGCCTCGTCGAAGGTGGCCACCGCCAGCCCGCCGGGGGCAGCCTTGCCGGCCGCTTCGAGCGCCTGACCGATCGGCACGGCGCCATGGCCGTAGGCGTCGGCCTTGACGACCACGTCCAGCCGGACGCCGGCCGGCAGGGTCCGGCGGAGGACTGCCAGGTTGGCCACCAGCCGGCCCAGGTCAATCTCCAGCCAGGCCGACCGGGGCAGCGGCAGCAGGCTCAGCTTGGACTCCCGATCGGACGGACGCCGAAGCCGAGCTTGCGTTCAGCCGTGCGCCGGGTGCGGGCTGCCGCCAGGCGCTTGCGGGCGAGGGCGATCTCGAAGGGCAAATCGGAGGCCAGAAGTCCGGCGTCACCCAGCCGGTCGCGGACCGATTCTCCGGCGGTGCCGTGCAGGAAGACGCCCAGGCGGGCCGCCGAGAATGGGTCGAGATGCTGGGCGAGGAGGGCGCCGATCGTGCCGCTCAGGACGTCGCCGGTGCCACCGCTGGCCAGGGCCGGGTTCTCGAAGCTGGCCCGGGCCAGCCGGCCGTCGGGAGCGGCAATCACCGTCCGGGCACCCTTGAGGACCACGACCTGGCCCCAGCGCCGGGCGGCGTCGGTCGCCGCGGCGGCCCGGGCGGTGTCGTCACCGAGCAGGTCGCCGTCGGTTTCGGGAGCAATCCCGCTGGCCGCCCGAAGCCGGGCGAACTCGCCGGTGTGGGGCGTCAGCACGCACGGCCGGTGCACCCCCAGCCACCACTCGTCATCCGCGGCCAGCGAGCGCAATGCCTCGGCGTCGACCACCGCCGGCGGCGCGCCGGCCTCGTCCACGCCCAGCAGGCCCCGGATCAGCTCGACCGTGGTGAGCCCCGGCCGGAGGCCCGGACCGACCACGAGCGCGTCGTGCTCGTGGTCCAGGAGTCGGGCCAGGGCGCCCTCGGGCTCCACCTCTTCGACGTCATCCTCGGGCAGGCCCAGGGTGGTTGCCTCGACCACTCGGGCGGCGAACAGGGGCTGGAGGGACTCAGGCACAGCCAGGGTGACCAGGCCGGCCCCGGCCCGGCCGGCCGTGGCGCACACGAGCAGGGCGGAACCGGCGAAGTCGAGCGAGCCGGCCACCACCAGGAGGCGTCCGAAGGTGCCCTTATGACCGCGTACCGGCCGGTCGGGCAGCAGGGCGCCGGCCGTGGCGTCGTTGAGCTCCTCGATGGAGTCCGGCTCAGCCGTCACCCGGGTCGGCCTCATTGAGGGTCCGCAGGCGGTTCAGGCGGGCCAGGATGCGTGCATCGCGCTCGTCGAGCCGGGCTTCGATATCGGGCGGGAAGACGTAGCGACCGCCGAGCGTGCGCACCCCGAAGGCAATCGCCACGGCGTACTCCGCCTCGTGGCTGATCGAGACGGCAATCCGGCCCATCCCGAGCTGCTCGGCCCGGGCGGCGGCCCGGTCATGCAGGCGGACGGACGGGGCGCCCGTGGGCAGGCGTTCGATCTCGATCTCCTTCCAGCCGATCCCCCGGACGCCCAGGCCCAGGACCTTGCTGACGGCCTCCTTGGCGGCCCACCGGCCGGCCATCGTCTCCGGCCGGCCGCGAACATAGGCTCGCTCGGCGGGGGTCAGGACACGGTTGCTGAAGCGCTCGCCGAACTTGGCCAGGGCGGCCCGGATTCGATCGATCCGGATGATGTCGATCCCCAGCTCGGTTGTCCCGTCCGGGACTGCCGGGATCGTGGCCATGGCTATTCGACCGTGACCGACTTCGCGAGGTTGCGCGGCTGGTCCACGTCGGTCCCCCGGGCCACCGCCGTGTGGTAGGCGAAGAGCTGGAGCGGGATGACCGCGAGGATCGGGCTGAGGACCTCGTCCGTGTCCGGGACCCAGCACACCTCGTCGGCAAAGCGCTCGATCTGGGGGTCACCCTCGGTCGCGATCGCGATCACCCGGGCGTCCCGGGCGCGACCCTCCATCACGTTGCTGATGACCTTGTCGTAGACCGCCGAGCGGGTAGCCACGGCGACCAGCGGGCACTCAGCGTCGAGCAGCGAGATGGGCCCGTGCTTGAGCTCGCCGGCCGCGTAACCCTCGGCGTGGACGTAGCTGACTTCCTTGAGCTTGAGGGCGCCTTCGAGGGCGGCCGGGTAGCCGTAGCCCCGGCCAACGAACATGAAGCCCCGCGAGTTCACGTAGCGCCGGGCGAGGTCGGCCGTGCCGCCGGCCAGGTCGAGCGTGCGCTGGGCCGCCTCGGGCAGGGCCCGCAGCGCCTGGGCCAGCTGGACCTCGCGCTCCTTTGGCAGCGTCCCGCGCGCCTTGGCGATCGCAGCGGCCAGGATGATCAGGGTCGTGACCTGGGTCACGAAGGTCTTCGAGGCAGCCACGGCGACTTCGGGACCGGCCTGCAGGAACAGGACCGCGTCCGCCTCGCGGGTGATCGCCGAGCCGACCGTGTTGGTCACCGCGATCACGGTGCAGCCGCGCTCCCGGGCGAGCCTGGTGGGCGCGATCGTGTCGGCTGTTTCGCCCGACTGAGTCACCGCGATGACCAGCGTCTCCGGATCGAGCGGCGGCGGGCTGTAGCGGAACTCGGAGCCGACCGTCGCCCGGGCGGGCAAGCCGCTCCAGTCCTGGAGGGCGGCGGCCCCGATCAGCGCGGCATAGTAGGCCGTACCGCAGGCGATCAGCTCGATCCGACGAATGCCGGCCAGCCGAGCAGCCAGCCCGGCCAGCTCCTCGACCACGATCTCGTCGGACCGGGTCACCCGCCCGGCGATCGACTGGCGCAAGGCGGTGGGCTGCTCGTGGATCTCCTTGAGCATGAAATGGTCGAAGCCACCCTTCTCGGCCGCCTCGGCCGTCCAGGTGATCGTCGTCGTCGAGCGGCTGACCGGGGAGCCGGCGACGTCAGTGATCGTGACGCCCCACGGCCGGAGGTCGGCCACGTCGCCCTCTTCCAGGAAGATCACCTGGTCGGTATGGGCCAGGATGGCCGCCACGTCGCTGGCCAGGAACGTCTCGCCCTTGCCCAGGCCAACGACCAGGGGCACGTTCTGGCGGGCTCCGACGAGCCGGTCGGGCTCGCCCCGATGCATGACCGCCAGGGCGTAGGCGCCCTCGATCCGGCGCAGAGCGTGGCGGGTGGCCTCGGCGATGTCGCCGCTGTAGGCCTCTTCGATCAGGTGGGCGATCGCCTCGGTGTCGGTCTCCGAGGTCAGGACGTGGCCGCGCTCCTCGAGCCCATCGCGGAGCTCCCGGAAGTTCTCGATGATCCCGTTGTGGATGACCGTGATCTCGCCGGTGCAGTCCTGGTGAGGATGGGCGTTGAGATCATTGGGCCGGCCGTGGGTGGCCCAGCGGGTATGGGCCAGGCCGATGGCGGCATGCGGGGTCCGATCGGCGATGGCCGTCTGGAGATTGGCCAGCTTGCCCGCCCGCTTCTCGACGAACAGCTGCCCGCTGTCGTCGACGAGGGCGATTCCGGCCGAGTCATAGCCCCGGTACTCGAGGCGCTTGAGGCCCTCGATCAGGATCGGGCCGGCCTCGCGGGGACCCGTGTAGCCGACGATTCCGCACATGGCTGATGGTTCTCCGTCGCGGTCCTGGCCCCGGTCCGAACCGGCCCTGGAGCCGGGTTAGTGTAGACGCTCCCCAGCCAGAGTCGCGATCTCGTCGGCCAGCTCGCGCACGAGCTGGGCATCGGGACCTTCGACCATGACCCGCAGGGCGGGCTCGGTACCCGATGGGCGGACCAGGATCCGGCCACCGGATCCGAGGCGCACCTGCGCATCGGCAATCGACCGGCGGAGCATGGGATCACCCTCCCACTGGTCCTTGTGACGAACGCGGACGGCTCGTTGCTCCTGCGGGACCAGGGGAATTTCGGCGGCCAGCTCATGGACCGCCCGATTGGCCCGGCTGAGCACGCCCAGCAGCTCGAGGCCGGTGACCAGGCCGTCGCCCGACGAGCCATGGTCGAGCACGATCACGTGGCCGCTCTTCTCGCCGCCGAGGTTGGCATCGTTGACGAGCATCCCCTCGAGGATGTACTTGTCGCCCACCGGGGTTCGGACGAGCTGGCCGCCGGCGGCCACGACGGCCGCCTCCAGGCCGCCGTTGGAGAGCACGGTCACCACCACCACCCCGGCGCGCAGGGCGCCCCGGCGCAGTCGATCCAGGGCGATCAATCCGATCAGCTGGTCGCCGTCCACGACCCGGCCGGCGCGATCGACCACCACCAGCCGGTCGGCGTCGCCGTCGAGGGCGAAGCCCAGGTCCGCCCCCCGGTCCACGACGGCCCGGGCCAGGGCGGCCGGCGCGGTCGCTCCGCAGTCGACGTTGATGTTCACCCCATCGGGCTCGTTGTAGATCACCTCGACCGTGGCCCCGGTCGCGGCCAGGATATCGGGCGCGGCGACCCCACCGGCCCCGTTCGCGCAATCGAGCACGATACGCAGATCGGTCCGGACTGAGCGGGCCAGGCCGAGCCGGGCCGACCGGTAGCGTTCGAGCAGGTGGGGTGCTTCATGGACCCGGCCGATCCCGGCATTACGCGGACCACCCAGCTCCTCGCTCCGCCAGATCAGCGCCTCGAGGGCATCCTCCCGGTCCTCGTCGAGCTTCATGCCCCGGGCGTCGAGGACCTTCAGGCCGTTGTCCTCGGCCGGGTTGTGGGACGCCGAAACCATGATTCCCGCCCCGAACTCGGCGCTCTCGGCGAGGAAGGCCAGGGCCGGTGTGGGCAGGGTCCCGGCCAGGTGGACCTCGGCGCCCAGGCTGGCCGCTCCGGCCGCGATCGCGGCCACGAACATGCCGCCCGAACGGCGAGTGTCCTGGCCAACGACCAGGGCGCCCCCGGCCGCCAGCAGCTCGTGAGCTGTTGCCCGGCCAAGGGCGTAGGCCAGGGTGGGCTTGAGGTCCACGTTGGCCACGCCCCGGATGCCGTCTGTGCCGAAGAGACGGGCCACCTAGGCCCCGCCCGACGGCGACGGAGACAGCGACGGCGGTGGGCTGGCCGGCGCGATCGTGATCGTGACCGAAACGGTCGCCGGCGCCAGGCTGATCAGGCTCAGGCTGGCCGGCAGGTTGACGGTGGGGGTCAGGACATGGACGCCCGGCGCCAGGCCGTCAACGTCGACTGTCACCCCAAAGGTCTGGGCGTTGATCGCGGCCAGGGCCGTAGGCGAGCCGCCCAGGGTGATCAGGACCTGGTCGACCGACAGGCTGTACAAGCGGTCATCGCGAGCCCCCGACAGGACCACCCCGACGGAGAACGTCTGGGAGGCCGTGATCGGGACCAGGTGGACGGTCACCGATACGCTGGCCGCCCCGAGCTTGGTGATCCCGGCCGGCAGGACCAGGTTGACGACCCGGGTGACATCGCCAACGGCCCCGGTCAGGTCGACCGTACCCGTATCGACCTCGGTCAGTGCCGCCAGCGCATCGGCGTCGCCCGAGACGGTCACCGCCGGCGGGCTGATCGTCACCGTGCTGACCTGGAAGCTGCTGTTGGGCAGGCCACTGAACCGGGGGTTGACCGGCAGGGTCCGGGTCTGGAGTTGATTGCCCACCCGGATCTGGACGCGCACCGTCTGGGGGTCGATCCGGACCGGGCTCAGGACGTTGCCGACCGCGTCGACGGCGACCAGGGGCACCTGCTGGTCGACGTCCAGGCCGGCCGGCTGGATGACCACCCGGGCGACGACCGCCGTCGCCAGGCGGACGACCGATTCGGGACCCGAGACGTTGACCGAGTCGACCGACAGGACCGGGGCATGCGGTTGCAGCCCGAGCGGGACCGTGCCGTTCTCGACTTCGACCGGGACGACCTTGGAGATCAGTGGATCGAGCTGGACCTGGATGATCTGGGGGTCGAAATCGAGGATCTGGACGCGCGGATCGGCGGCCTGGACGTGGACCTGGGCCGTCGAAAAGGCCGTTCCGGCCAAGGGTGTCGCGGTGGACAGGTCAACCGTGGCCGTGAAGCTGTTGCTGGTCAGCCGGTCGGCCACATCAGCTGGGGCAAAGAAGCGGATGTTGGTCACGTCGCCCAGGTTGCTCAGGAGGACCGCGCTGGTCGGCTGGTTGGTCGAGTGGATGGGGATCCGGCCGGGCCAGACCTGGGCGTTCTGGGACAGGACGAGACCGGCATACAGGAACGTGGCCAGGAACAGCGAGCCCAATTTGACCGGCCAGTTCCGGACGATCCGGGCGAGGATCCGGTTCATGGCTTGGGTGCCCCACCCAGCGGTGGCGGGGGCGGGACCACCGGCGTGGGTAGCGCCGGCGTGGGCGTAGCCGGCGCTGCGACGACCGCGGCGGCCGGATCGTCGGCCGTCCGGCGCAGGCGGGCGATCCGGGCACTTGTCGGGCGCAGGCTGCCGGAGGGCATCCGACCAAGCAGGGATCGCCGGTTGCCGGCCGAATCGAGCAGGCCGATCAGGGCCCGCTCGAGCTGCACCGGGTTCAGGTTGCGCACGATCCGGGCCCGCTCGACCAGGCTGGTCTGGCCCGATTCCTCGGACACGACCACGACCACGGCGTCGGTCTGCTCGGCAATGCCCACGGCGGCTCGGTGGCGGGTCCCGAAGCGCTCGGTGGGCAGGATGGTGGTCTCGGCCAGGGGCAGGACGGCACCGGCCGCGATCACCGTATCGCCGCGCACGATGACCGCCCCGTCGTGGAGCGGCGAGCGGGGCATGAAGATCGTGCGCAACAGGTCCGCGGTCAGGTCGGCGTGGAGCATCACCCCGGTCTCGGCGATCTCGCCCAGGGCCGTTTCGCGTTCAATCACGATCAACGCCCCGACGTGATCGCTGGCCAGCAGTCCGCAGGCCCGGGCCACCTCCGACGCAACATGGGCCACCACCCGCTGGTCGGCGCCGCTCAGGAGCCAGCTCAACGACCCAACCCGACCGATCCGGTCGAGTGCCCGGCGGAGCTCCGGCTGGAAGACCACAACCAGGGCGAAGACGCCGACCAGGGCGCCCGTCTCCAGGACCTGGCGGAGCAGGCGCAAATCGAAGAACCGCGCCGCCGCGTAGACCAGGAGCATCACCGTGACCCCGATCACGAGGCTCACGGCGCG
>JBBRIV010000094.1:0-10252 GCA_038220425.1 Candidatus Limnocylindrales bacterium | reverse complement strand
ATCCCCCTGGCCTACCTGTCCTTTGTCCAGACCGGGCCGCGGATTGCGGCGACCCTGTTCGTCCTGGCCCTGGCCCTCCTGCTCTTTCGGGGCCTGCTCGCGCCCGAAGTCCGGGTCTACCTGCACGAGGCCTGACCAGCCGTCCCACCGAGCGGGCGCGGGCCGGTTAGGCTGCACTCGTGATCGACACGCCGCGCTGGGTCCGTGACGCCGTCTTCTACCAGATCTTCCCGGACCGATTCGCGGCCAGTGACCGGGTCACCAAGCCGGGCCACCTCGAACGCTGGTCCGACCCGCCCACCCTCCACGGCTTCAAGGGCGGCGACCTGCTGGGCATCGCCGAGCACCTGCCGATGCTGGCCGACCTGGGGATCACGGCGCTGTACCTGACCCCGATCTTCGCCTCGGCGTCGAATCATCGCTATCACACGTATGACTACCTGAAGGTCGATCCGTTGCTGGGCGGGGATGCCGCTCTGCGTGAGCTGGTCGACGCCGTCCACGCCCGGGGCATGAAGATCGTTCTCGACGGCGTCTTCAATCACACTGGGCGGGGTTTCTGGGCGTTCCACCACATCCTCGAGAACGGCCTGGCCTCGCCCTACCTCGACTGGTTCCGGGTGGATGAGACGGCCATGGCCGGCGGCCGCCAGATGCTGGCCTATCCCGATACCGGGCGAACGGTGATGGCCCACGGCCAACCGCCCGAGGATGCCCCGTCCATTGATCGACTTGGCTACGAGGCGTGGTGGGGGCTGCCGGCGTTGCCCAAGCTCAACACCAACTACCAGCCCGTGCGCGACTACCTGCTGACTGTGGCCGAGCACTGGATTCGGTTCGGGATCGATGGCTGGCGCCTGGACGTGCCCGAGGAGATTGCCGATCCGCCGTTCTGGGAGGCCTTCCGGACGCGCGTCCGCTCGGTCAACCCGGAGGCCTACCTCGTTGGCGAGATCTGGCGCGTCGCGCCTGAGTGGCTGGCCGGCGATCGTTTCGATGCCGTCATGAACTACCCGCTGGCCGAGGCCATCCTGGGGTTCGCCGGTGCCCACCACCTCGATGACGCAGTCGTCCGCAGCCACAACGAGTACTCCCGGATCCGGCGCCTGAGCGGCCAGGAGATGGCCGATCGCCTGCTGGCCGGCTTCACGTCCTACGCACCCGAGACGGTTGCGGTCCAGCTCAACCTGCTCGACAGCCACGACACGCCCAGGATCCGGACCCTGATGAGCCGCGATGACCCGGCCATCCGGATGGCCTTCCTGCTGCAGGCCACGCTGCCCGGTGCGCCGTGCCTGTACTACGGCGACGAGATCGGGCTGGAGGGCGCCAACGACCCCGATTGCCGACGCTCATTCCCATGGGACGAGGCGGCCTGGGACCAGGCGACCCTGGCCTTTATCCGAACGGCGATCGGGCTACGTCATTCCGAGCCGATCCTGCGCGGTGGCGGGGTGCGCATCGCCGGCACCTCGGGTGACTCGCTGGCGATCCTGCGCTCCGGGTTCTGGGACGAGGCGAGCCTGCTGCCCGATGCCGCCCGGCCGGCCCTGATCGTGGTCAATGCCGGTGAGGGCGACGTGGCCCTGCCGGTCCTCGCCCCGGAACTGGCCGGAGTGGGACTCACGACAGCCCTCGCGACCCGGGAGCCGGTCAGCGACCTGGGCGGCCTGACCGTGGGACCCGATGGCCGACTGGACCTGGTCGTGCCGGCTCGCTACGGGGCGATCCTGCTGCCTGCCTGAGCGGCGATTTGGGCGGGTGGCCCGTCTATACTCGATTGAGTGGCTGATCTCCCGTTCGATCTGGCCAACGCAGTCCTGGCCGGGCGACTGCTCCGCAGTCTCGACGTCGAAGGAAAGGTCCCGCGCGCAATCGAGGCTCTGGGCCCGGTGGGGGGTCGCGAGGTGATCCTGCTCGGCGGCGGAATCGCGCGCGCTGCCCAGCTTGCGGCGTTGGGTGCCACGGTCAGGGTCAGTCCCGACGGCCTGGTCGATGGCCTTGGGCCGGCGGGCGCCCACGCCGGTGCCGCCGATGCCATTGCCGACGCCAGTGCCGACGCGGTCGTTTCCTTTTGGTCGGGCTTCCGGACCGCCAGCCTGGCCGAGCTCGGTGAGGCGGACCGGGTCCTGCGCAACGGCGGACGCCTGCTGGTCGTCCATGACTATGGCCGGGACGACGTGTCCAGGCTCCGGGGCGATCTGCCCGAGTACAGCAAATGGAGTCGCCGCGATGGCTGGTTCCTCAGCAATGGGTTCAAGATTCGGGTGGTCCACTGCTTCTGGACGTTCGATTCGATGGATGAGGTTTCCTCGTTTCTCGAAGAGTCGTTTGGAGCAAACGGGCTCGTCCTCGCGGCGACCTTGAAGCGGCCGCGCCTGAGCTACAACGTGGCGATCTACCACCGGACCCGGGGCGGCGGATGAGCGGCTCGGTTCGGCCACCCGGGATGAGGGCGCCCCGCATCACCCCGATCCGGCTGTCCCTGGTGATTGCCCTGATCGGCTCGCTGGTCCTGGTGGCGTACGCCTTCCTGAAGCGTGACCATAGCCAGATCCCGCTGCTGGCGACTGCCGCCGCGATCCTGGGCATCGTGCTCGTGGTCCTCGCGTTCAGTGGCGCCGCGGGCACCTACCGGGCCGCTCGCGACAACCAGGCCGGCCGGGCCGTGGTCCTGGCCGTGGGTGGCGGCATCGCCGCCATGGCCGCCGCCGGCGCGCTGGCCCTGGCCACGATCCTGGGCCTGCTCTACCACCCGGGCTGAGCGGCACCTTGGGCTGAGCGGCGCGTTCGCGCTGGCCCCGTGGCCCGCTCGCTGGCCCGTTCGCCGCCCGTTGGCCCGTTCGCCGCCCGTTGCGCCGGCCAGTTCGTCGGCCTGCCCGCCCCGCCCGTCGGCCCGTGTACCTGGTACATCAAACCGCCGATTTCGCTCCAAATCCGCCGGGCCGGGCCCCAAAACGATGTCCATCCGAGCGGATTCACGCTCAGCCAAGCGTGAGCCGGGTCGAAACCAGCCCCGAACCAGGCCGACAACCTCGAGAAAAGACCGATTTGTTGTACTGCATACCCGCCCCGGCTCCCAAGGCACGACGGGGCGGCGGCTTGCGGGCCGACGCCAGGCTGAGTGGCGGCGGCCCGTTCACTGCCTCCTCGCCGGTCCGTGTACCTGGTACGTCAAACCGCCGATTTCGACCTCGAAACCGCCGGGCCGGGCCGGGCCGCAAACGATGTCCATCCGAGCGGATTCACGCTCAGCCAAGCGTGAGCCGGGTCCAATCGAGCCAGGAGTAGGGCGATAAGCCCGAGAAAAGGCTGATTTGTTGTACTGCATACCCGCCCCGGCTTCGAACGAGCACGAAGGGGCAGTCATGCCGACCAACCGACTGGCAATCTGGGAGGGTGATCGTCAAGCGCGTCGACAGGCCACTCGGCTGGGCGATGAGCTGGTCGCGCTGCGCATGCGAGCCGGGCTGACCCAGGCGGCGGTTGGGCGGGCGCTGGGCGTGGATCGATCGATGATCTCGCGCCTGGAGGCTGGCGATCCGCGGGTGGGATTGACCACCAGGTTCCGTGTTGCCGCGCTGCTCGGCGCCGAACTGAAGCTCAGTGCCTACACCCGTTCCGGGCCGCTGATCCGCGACACGGCCCAGGCGCCGATCGTCGAGGCGATCCTCGCCACCAGTGATCGGCGTTGGCGGCGAACCGTCGAAGCGCATGTGCCGGGAGCGGACCGGCGGTCGATCGACCTGCGTCTCGACGGGCCTGCGGGCGTGATCCTGTGCGAGGTCGAGTCACGGGTCGGCAGCCTGGAGGAGATGATCCGCGAGCTCCACGCCAAGCGCGACGCCGTTCGGGCGGCCCAGCCCGCTGCCGTCGGCGCCGCTCAACAACCTGCCGGCGGACCGCCGATCCACGTCGTGCTGGTTCTGCCCAGGAGCAGGCACCATCGGCAGATTGTGCGCGACCATCCCAGCACGATCGGGGCGGCATTTCCGATGCCGTCGGCCGCGATCGAGGCGGCCCTGAAGGACGTCACGGTCGCCTGGACCGGCGACGGAATCCTGTGGACCGCGGTCGCGGCCAGACCCGCGTCGAGGCACGCCACATCCGGCTCGCCACGACCGGCTCGCCCGGGATCCCCTGATACACTCGGCCCGGCTCGCCCTCATCGTCTAGAGGCCTAGGACGCCACCCTTTCAAGGTGGAGATCAGGGGTTCGAATCCCCTTGGGGGCACCATGCCGTCCGGCGCCTCGACCGTTGCGGGAGCGGCCGCCCGGCGCCTCGGAGCGGCCGCCCGGCACGTCTGCGCTTGACACTGGTATCGCGCAAGCGCAGCGTTGCCTTCGGACCAGCATCGAGATCGGTGTCGAGTCCGACGAGGTGCGACATGTCCGAACCCGAGCGCAAGAAGGCGGTCCACAACGCAGGGGCCTTCCTGACCGACACGTCGTACGGGATGATCCCGATCCCGATGAGCACGCTCGGCGACGAGTATCACGATGGACCGGTCGAGCCCGAAGACTCGGACCGTGTCCCGGAGCCGGAACAGCGAGGGCTGTTCGGCCGGCTCATCGACCGAATCCGGTCCAATCCCGTGCCGCCGTCGGATCCGAGCTAGCCAGCGACAAACAAAGAGACCGGCGGGACCCCCAAGGCCCGGACCGGTCTCTCTGTTGGTACACCGCCGTCGGTCGAGGGAGGGACAACGTCCGGGGCGGGTCGGAGTAAGCCATGTCGGCCGCGGGCCTGGACGACGTCGTCCAGCCATCGCTGCTATCAACCTCTACGCAGCAGGAGTCGGAGTGGATCACGGGTACCCTGCGCAATCGAGCCCGCCACCGACAACCGACCCAGCCGGCGATCCGGCGCTAGTAGTCACCCACTTGTCGAAGCGCTTTGGTGACCGGCTCGCGTTCGACGATGTCTCCTTTGAGGTCGGCCGCGGGGAGGTCTTCGGGTTCCTTGGTCCCAATGGAGCCGGCAAGACGACCATGGTCCGGACCCTCGGGACGCTGCTCGCCCCGTCGGCGGGATCGGCCCGGGTTGCCGGCCTGGACCTGAGCCCCGACAACGGTGTCGCGATTCGCCAGCGGATCTCGATCATGCCCGAGTCACCCGGGCTGTACCTGCGCCTCTCCGTGAAGGAGAACCTGGAGTGCTTCGCAGGCCTCTATGAGCTCTCGGATGTCCGTGGCCGAATTGATCGAGCCCTCGCTGCCGCCAACCTGGCGGGCAGGGCGAATGATCCCTGCGGGACGCTGTCCAAAGGCTTGCGCCAGCGAGTGAGCCTGGCCCGGGCGTTGCTCAACGATCCGGACGTCCTCCGATCCCCCAACAGGAGCTGCTCCTGGCCAAGGCCCTCGCCGCGCTCGTCCCGTCGCTCGCCGTCTCGTACGTCCTGTTTGGCCTGGTCGTCGCCAGTGTCGAGCTGTTCGCCGCACCGGGCGTCGCGACGGCCATCGCCCAGGGCCCCGACCTCGTTGCCCAGCTGATCTTCACGCCCCTGGTCGCGGGCTGGTCGATCTGGGTGGGGATCGCCATCTCGACACGGGCGAGCGAGGTCCGCGTGGCCCAGCAGCTTGGGACACTGGCAAGCGTCCCGTCCGCGGTCGTGGCCGCGCTCGTCGCCTACGACGTGATCCATCCGACGGTTGGCCTGGCCCTCGGGTTCTTCGTGCTGCTGGTGGCCCTCAATATCGCCGGCTGGCGGCTCACGTCAGCCCTGTTCGACCGCGAGCGACTGATCTCCGGAGCCAGGTAACCCGGCCCCGGACCAGCCGTCTAGCGGATCAGCTGGACGGTCAGGGCTCCGCCTGAGTGGACCGTGCCGGAGCCCACAGCGCCCGCACCAAGCGGCTGAACGAACCAGCCCTTGAGGCAACCCGTCCCGCCGTTGCCACCTGCGAACGGGGCGCCGGGCGCCTGGTTGCACTCCGGGTTGTTGCCGTTGATATAGGCATGATCCAGGTAGAACCCATAGGTCCCGACGATATGGTAGTAGGCATTGTTGCCGTTCCCGCCGTACGGCCCGGGTGGGCAGACAGGACCTGGGCTGAGCTGACCCACGTTGTCCTTGATGCAGTCGTAGAACGGGATGAGTACGGTCTGGTTGTCGAACTGATTAATCGCATCATCGACTGGTTTGCTGTTCACATTGCCGGTCTGCGTGTTCAACCAGATTGGGAACGTCAACGAGAAGTCGGGCGTCTTGATCTCACACAGAAGCCCGTTGACACCGTTGCCGCAATTGCTCAGGGGCGGCTGGATATCGAGCCAGCCCACACTCCCGTTCGCGGTCTTGCAGATACCCAGGATCGCTTCATTGGCTGGCGTGCGTTTGTTGATGTCGACGATGGGGTAGGGCGGCGTCCCCACGACGATCTGGTTGTTCGTGCCAGTGCAGACCGTCGGACTGACGGGGAACGTGAGCGGAATGAGCGCACAGCCCTGGGAGAGCTGGCAGCCAGCTGCCGGGCCGGCAACCGCGGTGGCCTGGGCGCTGGCGCTGAATTGCTTGATACCCACGATCCCGCCGACATAGGTACCGAACGTGCGCCCACCGAAGGCGCGGACACCTGCTGCCGCGGTCGGCGGGAGGCCTGCACCCAGAGATCCCACGGTGATCCCCAGGGAGTTGCCATTGACGTTCGTATACAGGGCTGACGCCAGGGTGATCGAATTGTTGGCGGCCGATGCGCTGATCGCGGCGAGGACCTGCTGGTCGGAGTGATTGCCGCCGGCAATATTCTCCGCGAGCACCACGGCGCCGGCTTCGGCGGCGGCATCAGCCCCGTTCTGGGCGGCCCGTTGCTGGACGAACGCATTGCCACCGTCAACGACAAGCGCAGCCATGGCCAGCATCGCGACCATGGCCACGACCATGATCACCAGGGCCTGGCCAGACTGGGTGGTGCGAGACGAGCCGGATGTGGACATGGTGGAGGGCCTTTCTGCGGTCATGGAAGCGTGCAGCCAGCGCCTGAGCAGGTGGCTTCGATCGTCTGTCGGGTAGTCGAGCTCAGCCGGATCGGCCCCAGGAAGTTGCCGATAATCGGCGTCAACGCCGTGTACGTAGATTTGACCGAGACCACCACGACGCAACCAATCTTGTCGGCCTGGCTTGAGCAATCAGTCACGAGGTCCGGTTTCAGGATCGCGATGCAGACCCCGGCGGGGTCGCTGTTCGCCGTCGGGGGGCCGCCGGTCGCCGGGCATGACCCCGGGACGGCGGTCGGAATGCCAAGGGCAATCGCCTGCGCCGCAGCCCTGGCCCGGATGTCGGCCAGTGTCTGGTTGACGATGCCGGTCCGGCCGCCCTCACGGGCCGCGTTGGCCACTTCGTTGAACGCGAAGATTGCTCGCCCAAAATCGACCACACCCATCAGGATCAGCAGGATCAAGGGCAGGACCAGGGCGAACTCGATCAGGGCCTGTCCACGGACGGAGTCTCTAGGGGCGCGATGGCGCTGACTGGCACGCATCGATCAAGGCCCAACCGTGAGGACGAAGGTCGCGCAGTTCTGCGACTGACCGTCGTACGTGCCCACGACCAGAGGCTGATTCAGGTTTCCGCCCGCCTCCGTCTGGATGACGTAGTTGCCGCTGCCCAGCGAAATGTTGAGGTTCAAGGCCGTGAAGCCGGCACTGGTCCAGGCACTTGCTGAGGCGTCCACGAGGGTGCCCTTGAGCGTGGGCACCGTGCACATTGCCGTGGGGGTCGGCGTCGGTGCAGGTGTCGGTGTCGGGACCGGGGTGGCCGTCGGGGAAGGGACCGGGATCGTCCCGTTCCGGACAGGAAAGTTGGCTGAAGCCCCCAGTTGGAACGTCTGTACACCGACCAGTCGGGAAGTGATCACGTCAAATCGACAGGACAGGCTCACGTGGGCCTCCCCGAGGCTGGTCGCGCCAGGTGCCGAAAAGCTGGGGGTTGGCAGCACTGATGGAAGGACGCAGTTGATTGACGCCGCGTCGCTCCTGATCTCAGTGGCGTATTCAGCCTGGGCGGCGAGGTCCGGTGTGGCGCCCCACGCGGTCGGATGCAAGGCCGCGTAGTTCGCCCCGATCCTGGCGGTGTTCTGGAGGTTGACCCAGCCCGCGTACAACCGGCCCACGTCGACCACCAGCAGCAGGATCAGCAGGACGATCGGCAAGACCAGCGCGAATTCGACCAGACTCTGGCCATCTGAGCGGCGGACTCGACGGGTATTGGCTCCGCGAGGAAAGGGTAAACGGCCGATAGCCTTGACTCCCCGACCAGTACGAATGGGTGCTGGTCGTTGAAACGAAGGTCCTAGTGCGCCGTTACGCTCGAATCACCGATCCGGGTCCGCAGGTGTTGCCTGCGGGAAACAGTGCCTACGGACCTTTCGCTTTGCCATTGGCCTGGGAGGGCAGCGGCTTGTGGCTTGGTTTGGGATGGTTGGAATTGCCGGGATGGTCTGACGGGCCGGGATGGTCGGAATTGCCCGCATGGTCGGACGGGCCAGGGTGGTCCGTGGTGCCCGGATGGGCACTCTGGCCCGGATGGTCGGACGGCCCAGGGTGGTCGGAGGAGCCTGGATGGGCGCTCGGGCCCGGATGGTTATCCGTCGGAGCGGGCAGAACTGCGATGATCGCGTTGAGATCTGCGGTGACACTCTGGAATAGGTTCAGGTTGGCAGCCGAAACCTGGTTCGAGATCGACGCAAGCGCGAGGGATTGGGCCCGGATACCGCTGGCGGCCGCGACGAGGTCGACCCCGGGCAGTCCCAAGTCTGCCCGTAGCTTGCGGAGGTTGGCCTGGTAGGTGGTGAGCGATGTGCCAAGCACCGCCGAGTCCCCGGCCCCAGCCGTCGCCAGGACGTCCTGCAGCGAGGCTGCTGATCGGTCCATGTCCAGGACAAACGCCGCTGGCTGGATCGACGGTGCTGGATGGCTGGTCAATGCCGCAGTTGCGGCCAACCCACCGGCCACGACGATCGCGAGCACGGCAAACGACGTCGTGGCTCGTGGCAAGTTACGCCTCACCAAGCGCTGAGCTGGCAACGGCGCTGATGTTGGATGCACGAGCTGGGCCTGCGCCAGGATCTGCGCACGCACCCGGGCGATGGTCGGGGCGTCCGTCGGGAACGCACGCTCGATTCGCTGCGCAAATTCGCCCTCAATCCTTCGATGGATCAACTGCTGAAGCAGGAAGCGCGGGGTAGGCAGGCTGCGGATCATGCTCGGGACTCGCTCGCGGCAAACTCGACGTCGTTCCCAATCGTCTCTCGCAGCGTCTGGATTGCGCGGAATTGGAGAGCCCTGATCGCCCCTTCCTGGCGGTCCATCAGCAGGGCGATCTCGCGCGTGGAGAGGCCGGCGAAGAAACGATAGGTGACGACATCGCGCTGCTCCTGGGTCAGGCGCTCGATTGCAGACCGAAGTGCCGCTCGCTCAAGCGCTACTTCAGCCAGCTCTTCGGGCCCGCGCCGGCCGTCGGCTCGCTCGAGCGAGGCGTCGAGGCTGGCGTGATCGCGCCGGGTGCGATCATGGTCGATCACCGTATTGCGGGCGATTCGGAACAGCCAGGCGGCGAATGGTAGCCCTCGCTGCTCGTACCGGGGCAGGCTCTCAATCACCTTGAGGAAGATCCTCTGAAGGAGGTCCTCGGCGTCCGCGGCTGATCGCACTCGAACAATGACAAACCGGTACACGCGTTGGCCGAACACGTCATAGAGCTCGCCAATTGCGGTTGGGTCACCCAGCTTGGCCCGTGCCACCGTCCGATCAATGTCGGTCTCATGCATGAGGAAACGGCTCCGGACACACAGCGTTACGTTCCATCGAGCGTCGAACTCGCAAAAGAGGTTTGGAGAGGGTCATCCTGGTCCGGGAGGAAGCCACGACCGCGGGCGTCGAATGATGGTCCAGCAACCTTGAGATCGAGCTTGCGGTGGTGCTCCGAGACACCGCCGCCGCGTGGACTGCTCGTAACGCTGCGCCGGTTCCGTCGTTTTCTGGGTTGGCAGTTGGGACCGATCTCCGCCGATCTGGCGCGGTCGGCTAGTTGCCTGCCCGTACCCGACAGGGTCAACGGGACTCTGAAAGAAAGGAGGTACGAACCACATGACGAGCTACATCTCTGCACTTATTGCGTCGTTCCGATCGGACGACGAGGGACAGGGCCTGGCCGAGTACGCCTTGATCCTCGCCCTCATCGCCATCGTTGCGATCATCGCCCTGATCTTCCTGGGCGGGCAGGTCTCCAAGATCCTGAGCACCGTCGGCAA
>JBBRIV010000093.1:0-10270 GCA_038220425.1 Candidatus Limnocylindrales bacterium | reverse complement strand
GGCGCGGCGGTGTGGTGGGGCGGCCCGAGTTTCTGCCAAATGCCGCCACCAGCGACCGTATGGTCACTCGCGGCTGATTCTGGGGTCGAAACAGCTGCGCGGCGGGAGTGGCCACGCACGAAATCCTGCTCACGACCCGCGGCACGGCCCTGAATCGGGTCCGGATCCGACCATAAGGCCGCCCACAGCGGCATTTGGCAGAAGTTGAGGCCAGGGAAGTAGATAGCGAGGGGCGCGCCGCGCAAGGGACTTCAGCCAGACATGTGAACTCGTAGACTGCGCCGATGTACGACCCGCTCGACCCGGCCGCCTGGACCGAGTTCTATTTCACGGTCGCCGCGGCCAGCGCGGCCCTCATCGGCTTGATCGTGGTGGGCCTGTCGATCCACGCCGACTACATCGCCAGCAGCCTGACCCACCGCTCCCACGCGCCAGCCACCCTGGTGGTCCTGACCGCCACGATGGTCATCAGCCTGCTCGTCCTGGTCCCGCAGCGGCCTACCTGGATCGGCTGGGAAGTGGGTCTGGTCAGCCTGGGCTTCGCAGCGCGTAACACGTACAACAACATGAAGGCCCTGCAGCAGGCCGGCTGGCGGCTGCCAAGTGCGGCCTGGCGACGGATCGCGATCGGCTACGCCATTGCTGCAGCTGGCGTCATCGGGGGCCTCTCGATCGTCATCGGCAACGGCCAGGGCGGTGGCCTGTACTGGGTGGGGCTGCAGACGATCGGCGGCCTCGCCTGGGCCATCTCAGGCGCCTGGCGATTCCTGATCGGCGTTGCGGACGAACAGCGACCCGCCTGACTCCGACGAGCACCGGCGACGCTGGCGGCCCCACCGGGTCGGCGAGCTGCGGCGATGCTGTCACCCGGGCGGCCCGGTCCGGCCGCCCGTACCATTCGGGCGACAGAGTTGAGGGGAGGTAACGATGGGCGAGATTGAGAACGTCCGGGACTTCATCGACGCGTATCGCGCGGCATTCGAGGCGTTCGACGCCGCGGCGATCACGGGCTTCTTCTTCTACCCCTGCCAGATCACCAGCGACGCAGGCGAGATAAGCGTGTTGACGGTGCCCACGGTCGAGTTCTGGCTTCCCCAGATCGAACGACTGGTCGGCGCCTACCGGTCGATCGGGGTTCGATCCGCGGAGGTGATCGAGCTCGAGGTGTTCGAGCTGACCCCGAGACTGGCCCAGGCCAACGTCACCTGGCGCCTCGTCGACGAAGACGGCAAGCTGGTCTACGACTTCGCCGCGGCCTACACGCTCGCCGATCCTGGGTCGGGGTTCCGGATCACAGCCATCACGCACAATGAGACCCCGCTGCTGCGGGCAGCAGTAGTCCAATCGCGCGCCCGGGCGTGATGTCGGCCCCGCCCGGCCTCCGTTCCCACTCCGAGTAGGGCTCCACGCGGTCAGGACCCAGGCAACGCTCCCCCTGAAACGAGCGCCTTGTGTGCCGCGCTGAATGCCTGGCGGCCCGCTGGAGCCCCGCAATAGGCCGTTACGTGGACCAACGTTTCCCTGATCTCGTCGACCGTCGCGCCACAGGCCAAGGCACCCTTGGTGTAGATCCCGACTTCCTGGAACCGGCCAAGCGCCGCGAGGATCCCAAGGGTCAGGATGCTCTTCGTCCTCATATCTAGCGCGGTTCCGCTCCACGCACGTCCCCAGACCTGCTCGGTCAACAGCTCCTGGAAGGTCATCATGAAGTCGTCGGATTCCTCAAGGTTCTTGTCGACGTAGGCGTCTCCCAGAACTTGCCGCCTCAACTCCAGACCCCTGAGATACATCTCGCGATCCGCCATGACCTTCCTCCACGTCCGATTGTCCGCTGTGATCGCATTCTGGACGCTTCGATTGGCGTTCGGCACCTCGCTGGCTCACTCGATCGCACGGGCGCGCTGGAGCTCGAGGCCCTGGATGATCAGGTCGAGGCCGAACGCAAACTCGACGTCGTCGTCGCAGCCGCCAAGACCGCCTTCGTGGCTGGCCGCGAGCGCGATCGCCCCGACCGACGGGAATACCTTCGACAGCTCGCGGGCCATCGCCGCCGTGGCCGCGGGATCGACGTCCGACTTGTCGTCGTACAGATCCTGGCTGAAGCCCAGGACGCGACTGCCCAGCACATGCAGCGAGTGATGGGCGAGGTCGACGCTCAGGCCGCCCGCGAGCATGATCCCGGCGACGGTGTCCATGTACCTGATCGTGGCCGGCCCGGGACTTGTCCGGGCTCCGATCACCTGGGCCGCCCAGCGATGACCCACCAGCGTGCTCCGCGCGCCGAGAATCGTGTGGCGAAGTTGCGCCTGCCAGTGACCGTCGATCGGCTCGCTCGGGATCGTCGCGACGACGGCGTCGGCCATCGCGTCCAGCAGGTCGTCCTTGCCCTGGACGTGCGTGTACAGCGACATCGCTTCGACGCCGAGCACCAGCCCCAGCTTGCGCATGCTGACGGCGTCGATACCCTCCCGATCGGCCAGGTCGATCGCGGCGTCCACGACCCGGCCGCGGGTCAGGGGTTCGCGCCGATCCTCGCCCGCTGCCCCGTGTTTCGCGATCGTCACGCCCAACCCTCTTGACATCCTTACGGTGTATGGGCTACCTTCTCGCCACCGACCTTACGGTGTAAGTACGTAGCAATGTAGCACGACGAGGAGCTTCGACCCGTGACGACCCAGGATGCCACCAGCCAGGAACGAAAGAAGCCATTCCTTCCACCGCGGGTGGTCATCCGCGTGGCGTGGGTCGCCCATCGGGCACTGTACCGGCTGACCGGTGGCCGTCGCGGTCTGTGGCCGCCGAAGGACGCCAAGTGGGGGACGATGCTCCTGACCTCGACCGGGCGGAAGACCGGTAAGGATCGAGAGGCGATCCTCGGCTACTACGAGGATGGTCCGAACCTCGTGACCCTGGCGATGAACGGCTGGGGTGCCGCCGAGCCAGCCTGGTGGCTCAACCTCCAGGCAACGCCCGATGCGACAGTCCGACTCAGAGGCCAGGAGCGGGCGGTCCGAGCCCACGCGGCGGAAGGCGAAGAGCGCGTCCGGTTGTGGTCGGTTTGGCTGACCCTGGGCGACGACGTCGAGGGCTACTCGGTCCGACGCCCGGGTGAAACGGCCGTTGTCGTGCTGGAGCCCCGCCCCCCCCAACGCGTGAGGCGCGGACTCCGCCGGGCCGGCGGTGGCTCGGCGGCCGGGCGGCCGGCGGCGCCCGGGCCGACGGTCCGGGGCCCTCGCCAGAGTTTCTGCCAAATGCCGCCACCAGCGGCCGTATGGTCACTCGCGCGCGGTTTCGGGGTCGAATCAGGGGTCTGGCCCGGCCGGCCACGCACGAGTCCTGCTCACGACCCGCGGTTCGGGCCCGAATCGGGCCGAGGTCCGACCATAAGGCCGCCCACAGCGGCAGTTGGCAGAAACTCGGTGAGACGAGGGCTGATCGGGCCTCGCGGCCTGATCCGCGAACCCGACCGGCTCCTAGTGCCCAGACGCCTCGGCAGTTGCCTGAAGCCAGCTCAATACCGTGCCATTGAACGTCGCTTCGACGTACTCGGGCTCGGTGATCAGGTACCGCGAGCCATCCGGCGCGATCCCGGTGAGCGCCACCCAGGCTGCCGTCACCCAGGGCGTCCCGTCCAATCGAAGGGATCCGCTGAGAGTCATGGCCTTTGGCCCCCATGGATTGGAGCTCGACCACTCCAGACCTCCTCCGGGTAACTCGCCCGCCGGACTCCAGACCGCAGGTGCGGCGACGAATGGCTCGGTCGCGGTCGGGTTGACCGGCGTTGGAGAGATGCCACCGAGATCAACCGCCCGCCATGCCTCGACCCGCAAGTCGCGCCATCCGGAGAGCTGACTGGCGTCTGAGATATCGACGCTGAATGCTCCGGCGGCCATGCCTGATGCCCCTCCGATCGAGACGGTGCCATCGCCCGTGATGAGTGCTGTGATTGCCGGTGGGGCAGGTGCAGCGATCCGACCGAAGCTCAGGTCGCTGTCCACGGGCCCGCCGCTGGGCGTCGCGCCGGCCCCATCGCTGATCCGGATCTGGACGAACTGGATGGCGACGGTGGCCACGATCGCAACGACGAGCAGCGCGCCAAATGTCCGTAGCGACCCGCGCTGGACCCGCGCCGTGCGGTATGTGCCGGCGATCCACCACACAGGCAGGCTGAGCCGGGCGACGACACCCACCAGGTCGAGCGGCCCCGACCAGCCGACGAGCGCATAGGCGCCGAGCACGAGTGCGCCCACGAGCGCGACGACGCGCCGCACTTGGACCGCTCGATAACCAGCCCGGGTCGCCACCACCGGCGTCACCGCGCTGCCGGCGACAAATATCGCGACTCCGATGGCGATGAACGAGACCGAATCGAAGGCGAACGGACCCACGAACCGGACCACGGCCATCGTCCCAAGCCAGGCCAGTGCGGCCAGGAGCACGCCGACGATCCAACCGTAGACTCCGCCGGTGACGACGGCCCACGAGCCGGCGCCGGCGGCGGCCAGGAGCCGACGACGACTCCGGCGAGCGTTAGTCAGATTGCGCGCGAGTCGTTCGGCCTCCCCAAGCCGATCGATTGCAACGCGCCGGGCCGCGTCTGGCGACAGCCCCTCGAGCTCGAGTTCGGCCCTCGAGTCATTGACGTGCGCCCGCAGCTCTTCGAGGATCTCCGTCCGCTCGGCGTCCCCGAACGGGAGGCCGTCAGCAACGTCAGAGAAGAACGCCTCAGGGTCGATCATCAGTTCGCATCCGGCGCCGTCACGAGGCGCACGCTCTCGGCGAAGGTCTGCCACTCCGTTTCGAGCGCCCCGAGCATGGTCTGCCCCTGTCTCGTGATCCGGTAGTAGCGCCGACGCGGACCCAGGGCACTTGCGCGCCACGAAGCCTCGACGGCACCTTCTGCCTCGAGTCGATGGAGGGCGGGATACAGCCAGCCCTCCCCAGGCTCGATGACCGCTGCGCTCCGGTCGCTGATCGCCTGTCGGATCTCGTAACCGTATAGCTCGGCGTCCCGGAGCACGCCCAGGATGAGCAGGTGCGTCGTGCCCTTGAGCAACTGAGAGCGATCCACCGCGCCTTACTACCTCGCCAACTGATGTACCACTCAACCATGCGCCTGGGTCGCTGCCGTGTCAAGGGCTGGAGTCGACCGGCCGCCCACGTTCGGCGGCCACGGCCACGGGCGACGCTTGCCGAGTTTCGGCCAGATACCGCCACCAGCCGTCGTATGGTCGGTCGCGGTCGATTCCGCAGTCGAATCAGCTGTCCGGCCGCAACGGCCACGCACGAATCCTGGTCCCGACCCGCGGCTCGGGGTCCAAGAGGCCGAAGATCCGACCATACCGCGGCCCCCAGCGGTATATGGCAGAAACTCGGCACCTGCGGCGCGAATCCCGCACCGTCGCGCGCCCCGTGGCGCCGTCTCGCGGCGGAGCGACGTCCCGCGGCGGAGCGGCGAGTCCGCCGCTCCGTCCAGATAGACTCCGCAACGTGTCCGCCCCGATTGTCGACGACAAGGATCTCGGCGCGCCGTCGGCGTTCACTCCAGAGGGCTTGTTGAGTCAAGCGCGCCGGCAGAAAGGGCTCGCCGGGTGCGTGGTCCCAGGCGTGTGCGTCCTCGACCCGGACGGCGACATCGTGCGTGACCTGATCCGCTCGGGTCGGGCAAGGCGGGATCCAGACTGGGCCTGCTACCACACCGAGCTCTACCTCATCGACGACGAGCGAGGCCGGTTCGGGATCATCGGCGGCGCGATCGGTGGCTCCTATGCGGTCCTCATCGCCGAGGAATTGTTCGCGTCTGGCTGCGTGGCGCTGGTCAGCGTGACATCGGCGGGCCAGATTGCTCCAATGGGCTCGCCGCCGTACTTTGTCCTGATTGACCGGGCGCTCCGCGACGAGGGCACGAGCTACCACTACCTCGCGCCAGCGCGCTACGCCGACGCGGACCCGGCGTTGATCGACGAGGTTGAGGCGAGCCTGCGCGCTGCTGATCTCGTCATCGAGCGAGGCCGCACCTGGACAACCGATGCGCCCTTCCGCGAGACGATCGCGGCGATCTCGGCCCGACGAGCAGAGGGGATCGTGGCCGTTGAGATGGAGGCCGCCGCGCTGTACGCCTTCGGGCAGGCCCGCGGGCGGGCGGTTGTGTGCTTCGCGCAGGTCACCAACCAGATGGGCCAGGCCGAGCTTGACTTCGAGAAAGGCGACGCAAGCGGCGCCTCCGCGGCCATCCGGGTGATCGAGGCACTCGTCCCGGTCCTCGGGCGGAGGTAATCGAGCCCGGCTCCGGCCTCTGATCGGGCGGGCCGTCGCTTGAGCATTGTCATGAAACCGTCATGGCCCGCACGCTCGGAACCGGTATCGTCTCGGACTGGACCAACTCGACCACAGGGAGGCACGATGGGCCCGACCAATACCCAATCGTCGAGCGACCAGTGGGACTGGATCTACGCGACCCGCCCGGTGAACACGGTGGGCTGGTACGAGCCTGAACCGGTCAACTCGCAGGAGCTCGTGGCCGAGGCCGTGGCGCGCGGTGGCCGAAGCATCATTGACGTAGGCGGCGGCGCCTCGCTCCTGGTCGACCACCTGCTGAACCTGGGCCTTGATCAGATCGCCGTTCTCGACATCTCGGAAGCCGGACTGGCTGTGTCGCGGCACCGCCTGGGTCCACGAGCTGACACGATCAAATGGATCGTTGGTGACGTCACCACGGTCGACGATGTGGGCGAGTTCGATATCTGGCACGACCGCGCGGCCTTTCACTTCCTGCTCGAAGCGGACGCGCGACAGCGCTATGTTCGGCTGGCTGAACGGACGGTCCGGGTCGGCGGAATCGCCATCATCGCGACGTTCGCGGACGACGGTCCCGAGCGTTGCAGCGGCATGCCCGTTCGGCGCTATGACCCGCCCGAGATTGCCGAGGAGTGGGGCTCGGCATTTCAGCTGATCGGTAGCCGAAGGTACATCCACCGGACACCGGCAGGGGTGGCCCAGAGTTTTCAGTACTCCACGCTGGAGCGGGTCAGCTCAGGCGAGGGACATCGGGCGCGTGCCTAGCCTGGAAATCGGTTATGGCGGCGGCCGCGCGCTGCCCGTCCACGCTGAGCTGTCCGAGCCGCTGGCTGACCTTGGGAGCGGGCTGCTCCTGCGCATCCACATGGCGCTGCTGGGCATGACCGAGGGGCAGATCCTGCGCATCTGGAGCCCGCTCAGCAACCTCACCGATCAGCTTCGATCGTTCGAAGCCGCGAGCGGCCATGCCCTGCTGTCAGTCATCCCCGACGATGCCCGGCCCGGCTGGTCGTCGTATTACCTGCGCAAGGGTCGGGCTCGGACCGACTGGTCTGGTTCTGCCGGCGAGGCACACGGCGTGGGTTCCGGCGAGCCGCTCTCGGTTCAGCAGCTCATGCCAACGCGTCTGTGGATGTACACCAACTACGACTGCAACCTGGCCTGCGACTACTGCTGCGTCGTCTCGGGACCGCGCGCCGAGCCACGCCGACTGCCCGCCGAGCGGATCCGCTCGCTCGTTGACGAGGCGGCCGCGTCCGGCCTGATCGAGGTGTTCCTGACCGGTGGCGAACCCACCCTCAGACCCGATTTGGCCGAGCTCATCGCGTACATTACGGATCGGCTGCCGCTGACTTTGCTGACCAACGCGATGCTCCTGCGCGGTCCGCGCTGGGACCGGCTCCGGCCGTTGATTGCGCGCGGTCGGGGGGTGGCGTTCCAGGTCAGCCTTGATTCGGCCATGCCCGAGCGACACGACGCCCACCGCGGTCGCGGCGCGCACGCTGCGGCCCTGGCGGGGATCACCACCCTCATCGACGCTGGGGCACGAGTCAGGCTGGCTGCGTCCTTGCCGGAGGCGGCCCTCAGCGAGATCCCCGATCTCCATCGCCTGGCCGACACGCTGGGCATCGCTCGGAGCGACCGGATCTTTCGGCCGATCGCCCTGCGCGGCGCCGCCTCCGAAGGCGAGCCGATCCGTCCCGAGGATATCGCCCCGGAGCTGACCTGCGATTCGGAGGGCTGGTTCTGGCACCCCCTGTCAAACGATCCCGACATGCGCCTGGACTTGCCCGCCGATGCATCGATGACGGCGGCCCTGCAGAACGTGGCTGAACGGTTGACCGACATGATCGGATCCCGGTCGGCCAGGCTCGACCGCTTCGTGTGCGGCTGATTCGGCACTCGCGTCACGTGGACGTCATGGCCGGCCCGTAGAGTTCGAGCGCGACCAGATCACCGATCGAGTCGGCATCGCTCACGGGAGGAAGTCATGACCCAGGGCCTCGGCGCCGCGCAGTCGGACGTCGTTGCTGGTGCGGTCGCAAGTCCGTGGTTCGGACGGGCGATGGCTGCACTGCGCATCTACTTCGGGATCGTGTACCTGCACAACGGCATCGCCAAGATCCTGCCGCCGCTGCCCGGTTTCTGGCCCGACACGCCGCTCGGCTTCGTCATCAATGCCGAGGGTAGCCGGAGCGCCCACTCGATCCTTCAGTACGAGGTGATCACCCAGCACCACCCGTTCGAGCCGTATCGGGCCCTGGTGGAGAACGTGGTCCTGCCGAATTTCGGCGTGTTCGGGTTCGGCATCGGGGTCGTCGAGACGCTCGTTGGACTGTTCCTGATTCTGGGCTTCCTGACGCCGGTTGCAGCCCTGGTGGCGGCCGGCCTGGCCCTGAATCTGCAGTTCGCGACGCTCTGGAACGACAAGTGGATCTACGAATACTCGGTCGAGTGGATTCCGTTGCTGTGCATCGCCGCATTCCGGGCCGGTCGCTGGCATGGGTTGGACGCGAGGTTTGCGGCGGCCCGCTCCAGATGGCCGGGATGAACATCCGGGCCGCCTCAGCCCGAACGTACATCACCGGCGGCGCCGGGTTCATCGGTGGCGAGCTGATCGCCCGCCTACTGGCGGACGGTGGCTCGGTCACCGTGCTGGACGACCTGTCCAGCGCCGCACCGGATTGGGCGGATCGTTTTCTTGAGGCGGACAGGCTGACCTTCGTCCGGGGCAGCGCAGCGGACGCATCCATCGTGGGTTCCGCGATGGCCGGTCACGACCGGGTCGTGCACCTGGCCGCGGGCACCGACATCGCCGGCGGTTATGGCCACCCTGGGCGGGACTTCACCTCCGGGATCGTCGCCACCCAGGTCGTCTGCGAAGCGATGTTGGAGCACGGCATCCGGGAGTTGTGGTACGCGTCGTCGGGGGTCGTGTATGGGCGCCCGGCGAGGACCCCGACGGCCGAAGATGACGGCCCGCTCCAGCCCGAATCACACTACGCGGCGGCCAAGCTGGCCGGGGAAGCGATCATCTCCGGGTTCGCCCACGTGTATGGCTGGCGGGCCTTCGCCTTCCGATTCGGGAACACAATCGGAGCGCGATCCGATCATGGCGTCGTCCATGACTTTGTGGTCAAGTTGCTGCGTGACCCGGACCGTCTCGAGATTCTCGGCGATGGCTCGCAGGCCAAGCCGTACATCGCGGTCGAGGATCTCGTGGCGGGTATGCGCCAGATCGCGGACCGGGCGCCGACGCGTGCGCTCACGGCCATCAACCTGGGGCCTCAAGGCACGCTCTCCGTGCGACGCGTTGCGCAGCTCGTGATCCAGGCCCTGGGCCTGTCGGCGGACCAGGTCGAGCTCGTATTCAGCGGCTCATCCGCGGACGCGGGAGGCTGGCCGGGCGACACAACCCTGGTCGACCTCGACGTGTCTGCCGCACGCGCGCTCGGCTGGCAACCCCAGGTCACGGCCGACGCCGCGGTCAGCGCCGCGGCCGTCGGCGTTGCCGCGCGCTACCGCGCCAGTGGGCGACCCCTGCTCACGGCCGGGGAACGCCGGGTCGCTCCGGTTCCTGTCGCGGGCGGGTCATCGGGGTGACGGCCCGCAGGCGAACAACCAGGTCGGCCGTGGATTGGCCGGCGGTGGTGGCGGTCCTCGCCGGGCTGGTGTCGGGATCGTGGATCGCCAGCGTCCTGCTGACCCGGGTCGATGGGTTGTCGGCCCCGCCGTACGACCTGGCGTTCTTCCAACAGCTCGTGTGGAACGTGGGGACCTCGGGTCAATGGGTCTCCAGCTTTCACGTCGGGTCGTTCCTGGGGCTTCATTTCTCGCCGCTGCTGGTGGTGCCAGCGCTGATCGAGCGCTTCGTGTGGTCCGACGTCCGGGTTCTGACAGGATTCCACATCGTCGCCCTGGGGGCCCAGGTCCCAGCCGCCTTCCTCTTAGTGCGCGCCGTTCTCTGGCCCAG
>JBBRIV010000092.1:0-10295 GCA_038220425.1 Candidatus Limnocylindrales bacterium | reverse complement strand
TACGGGCGACAGTTCCCGGGTACCGGTACGATCGTCCCGGTGCGGCGTGGGACTCATGTTCCCGGCACTGGCAATCTGTGCACCGACGCGACGGGCCGGCCGAAGCCTGACCCACGCTCGCATCGGCGCTCACAACAGCATTCATCCAGGTTTTATCCTCCTGACGGTCCGGCGGGCCGTCGCTTCGCTCCAGAAGGGGGCCCCGGGCATGCGCATCTCCTCCAGGCGTCGATTGTGGTCAGAGGTCATCCTCGTCCCGACGCTCGTCGCCCTGATCGGTTCCATGGTCGCGCCCGCAGCGCTGGCCTCCGTGCCCGCGCCCAGCGTGGCCGCCCCAGTTTCCGGAGCCGCCGCTGCCGCGGCTGCGCCCATTGCGGCCAGTCCGTCGGCGGCCGCGGGGGCCGTCCAGGCCCGGTCCGGCCCGATCACCCTGGCCAGCCAGCCGGCGCTGGCCAGCCAGGGGATCACGCTGCGCAGCCCCCGGACCGCCGTCGCCGGTCAGCCCTTCTCGGTTGACCTCATCGTGCGCAGCGACGTGCCGGTCTCCGCCTACGAAACCCAGCTCCTGTTCGACACCACCCGAGCCTCGGTCTCGGGCCTCCTGGAGAGCGACAGCCTGAACCGGACCTTCGGTGCCGGCGCCGTCCGCCTGGGACCCGTCGAGAACAGCAAGGGCATCGCCTTCGGCGCCTACACCGTGGGCAGTGCCGGGCGCGTTCCAGCTGGCCGGTCGGGTACCTTCCGCCTGGCCACGATCGTCCTGATCGCGACCGTGACCGGCCCGATCCAGGTCCGGCTCGGCGCAACCCGCTTCGTCAACGGCGCGGGCAAGGTGGTCAACGTCGCCAATCGCGGCCTGGCCACGGTCAGCATCGGTACTCGGGGCAGCCTCGCCGGCGCACCGCGCGGTTGGGCGCTGCCGGCCGCCGGCTCGTCATTCAGCCCGAATATCACGGGCAGCCCAACCATCACCCAGTCCGACCTCAACATCGTCACCCTGGGCTGGCTGCAGTCCCGCGAAAACGGCGGACCGTGCGCCACGGCCACCAAGGGCGCCGACGCCAACCACGACGGCTGCGTCGACATCCAGGACATCCAGGCCGTCGCCGCGCTGGCCCGGCCGGATGCGACCGCGGTCACGACGACGGGCACCCTGGGCGCCCGGGTCGGCCCCGACGGCGTCCACTCGCTGGTCCTCGTGCCGGCCACCTACGTGGTCACCTCCAACGGCGACCAGGACGACGCCGATACCTCCGACGGGATCTGCCTCACTTCGGTCGGGACGTGCACCCTGCGCGCCGCGATCACCCAGGCCAACTGGCACGGCGGTCCCGACAACATCAACTTCAACATCCCCGGTGCAGGCATTCACCTGATCACCCTGGGCAGCGTCCTGCCGATCATCCATGACGCCACCGGCGGGGTCACCATCGACGGCTACAGCCAGCCCGGCTCGAGCGCCAACACGGCCCTCCTGGCCGACAACGCGGTGATCAACATCGCCCTGTATGGCCCCGGTGAGCAGACCCAGTTCGCCGCCCTCCAGATCGTGTCCTCGAACAACGTGATCCGGGGCCTCTCGATCTATCACTTCTGGCGCAAGATCTGGCTCAACGGCGGCAGCGGCAACGTGATCGCCGGCGACTTCATCGGGACCGACCCGACCGGCACCTACGCCAGCCCGGCCCGCTTCGACCCGGCCTATGGGGCCATCGAGCTCGACGACCTGACCTCCGACAATATCTTCGGCGGGACCAACCTGGTCGACCGCAACGTCATCTCGGGCAACCCCGGCGAAGGCATCCACCTGCGCAGCCTCAACGACCGGAACATCACCTACAACAACATCTTCGGCCTGAACCCGTCCGGGACCAAGGCCCTGCCGAACTGGATCCACGGCGAGGACATCAACTACGGCTCCTCGGACAACGTGGTCGGCGGCCTGCTGGCCGGCCAGCGCAACGTCTCCTCGGGCAACGTCCGCTCGGGCTTCGAGGTCTCCCACGGCACGAACACCCTGCGTAACAAGGTGATCGGCAACTACATCGGGACCTGGCTCGACGGCAACAGCTGCACCGTTCCCAGCGCGGCCGCCAACAAGGCCTACTCCGGCGACGGCTCGATCGGGATCCACGTCGAAGACGGCGCCAGCTACACCCAGGTCAGCTACAACGTGGTCGGCTGCTCGGGCAACGACTACCTGAGCTCATCCCAGGGCGGCGGTCCGGACGGCGGCATCTCGGTCAACGGGATCGGCGAAGTCTTCAACCAGGTCATCGGCAACCACGTCGGCATCTCGCTCAACGGGGCGCCGATGGGTAACTTCAGCTACGGCATCGAGGTCCGGTACCACAACCACAACACTTTGGTCCAGGGCAACTTCATCGGCAACTCGGTCGCCGCCGTTGAGATCGGCAAGGCCATCGACACGGCCACCGTCACCGACATCTTCGGCGAGACGATCAGCCAGAACAGCTTCACCAACAACGTCGGCGCACCGATCGACCTGTTCCCGATCGGGGTCAACGCGAACGACGCGGGCGACGTCGATACCGGTGTGAACACGCTCCTCAACCATCCGATGATCTCGGGCGCCACCACGACCACGGTGATCGGGACGGCCTGCGCCGCCTGCACCGTCGAGATTTACAAGTCCGACCGCGGCGCCAACGTCTACGGCGAAGGTGCCACGTTCGTGGGCACCGGGACCGCCGGCAGCGACGGCCGCTTCAGCGTGGCCGTCAGCGGCCTCGCGCTGGGCAACTTCGTCACCGCCCTGGCTACAGATCCGGCCGGCGACAGCTCCGAGTTCGGCCTGGACACGGCCGTGGCCGCCACGATCGACGCCCCGGCCGGCACGATCATCGCCAGCGACACCTTCACCCGGACCACCACCAGTGGCTTCGGCCAGGCGCCCGTCGGCGGCCTGTGGTCGAACTCCAGCACGGGCACCGACTACAAGCTCAACGGCACCCAGGGCACCATCCGGTTGGGAACAGCCGGGACCACCCGGTCGGTCACCCTCCAGAGCCTGAGCCAGCGCAACATCGAGCTGCTGGAGCGGGTCAAGACCGACAAGCTTGCCGCCGGCGGCAATATCTCGACCTACTTCATCGGCCGCCAGGTCGCCCCCGGCCTCGAGTACCGCGCTCGACTCCGGTTCGGCACCGATGGCTCGCTCAACGTGGTCGCGACCAAGGTGGTCGGCGGCGTCGAGACGGGCGTCGGAGCCGAGGTCAAGCTCCTGGGCATCACCCACGCCGCCAATCAGCTGTACTGGCTGAAGGCAGACATCTCCGGCTACAGCCCGACCAGCCTCAAGATCAAGGTCTGGAAGGACGGCACGGCCGAGCCCGGTTCGTGGGCCTACACCGGTACCGACGCCACGGCCGGCCTGCAGACCTACGGCACCTTCGGGATGCAGGCGTACCTCGCCTCGGGCTCGACCAACGCCCCGGTCACCGTCACCCTCGACGACTTCTCGGCGACGGCGCTCACCCCGCCCCCGCCGCCCGCCCCGGTTGCCAACTTCACGGCGACCCAGCTGACCAATACCCTGAACGTCAACTTCACCGACACGTCCACCGGCGCGCCGACCAGCTGGGCCTGGACCTTTGGCGACGGCGGTACCTCCACCAGCCAGAACCCCAGCCACACCTACCTGGCCAGCGGCACCTTCAGCGTCGGCCTGACCAGCACCAACCTCGGCGGCTCCAACCTCAAGACCACGTCCGTCGTGGTGGTTCCGTTGCCGCCGGCACCGGTTGCCAACTTCAGCTTTGTCCAGACGCCCAACACGGACTCGGTGGCCTTCACCGACAGCACCACCGGGATCGTGACCAGCTGGGCCTGGGACTTCGGCGACGGCTCGCTCCTGTCGGCCGCCCAGAGCCCCACCCACATCTACGCCACCACCGGCACCTATAACGTCAAGCTGACGGCCACCGGCCCCGGCGGCGTGAATGCCAAGACCGTTGCAGTCGTGGTCTCCTCGTCGCCCGTTCCAACGGCCGGCTTCACCTTCGTCCAGACCGTCAACACGTTCGACGTCGTCTTCACCGATACGTCGGTCAACGCAACGTCCTGGTCGTGGAACTTCGGCGACGGCTCGCCGGCATCCACGGTCGAGAGCCCCACCCACACCTACGCGGCCGGTGGCTCCTACAACGTGACCCTCACCGCGATCAACGCGGCCGGCAACAACCCGCTCACCCAGGCTGTGGCGGTGGCGACTCCGCCCTGGGCACTCGATGACTTCACCCGGACCGTCGCGGCCGGCTGGGGCGTCGCCACCTTCGGCGGAACCTGGTCAATGGTTGGTGCGGCTGCCGACTTCAACGTCAACGGGACCCAGGGCACGATCAACATCCCGACCGCGGGGGCCTCACGCGGGGCGTACCTGGGCACCTCGGCGACCAACATCGACGAGACCTTCACCTTCTCAACCAACACCCTGCCGGTTGGCAGCCACGAATACCTGTACGCCATTGCCCGCCGCCAGAGCAACCTGGTGGAGTACGCGGCCAAGATCCGGCTGGGCACCAACGGCGGCGTCTACGTCGCGATCAGCCGCTTCAACGCAACCGAGAACGTGGTCGTGGCCGAGCACCAGGTCGCCGGCCTGACCGAGACGGCCAACCAGGTCTTCAACGTCCGGTTCACCGTGACCGGTTCGACCCCGACCAGCCTGCAGGTCAAGGTCTGGGCATTCGGTACCCCCGAGCCCGGGGCCTACAGCCTGACTGGGTTGGACAGCGACCCGACGGTCCAGGGTGCCGGCGGCGTGGGCATCCGTACCTACATCGGCGGGCTGAGCACCGACGCACCCGTGCTCTTCTCGATCGACAACTTCCGGGTAGACCGGCTGTGACGAGCGGGTGAAGCCCGCCAACCGACCGACGGCCATCACGATCGTCGGAGCCGGGACCCGATTTCTCAGTGGGATGAGCTACTACACGATCCGGCTGGCGAACGCTTTCGCCAGCCGACATCGTGTCAGCGTCATCACGATGCGCCGGCTCCTGCCGGCGCGTTTCTATCCCGGCCGCGATCGGATCGGGGCCGACCTGACCAGGTTGACCTACGACCCGGCCATCCATGTCCACGACGGGGTTGACTGGTTCTGGTTGCCCAGCCTCTTCGGCGCGTTGGCCAACCTGGCCCGGCGCCGGCCCCGGCTGATCATCTTCCAGTGGTGGACCGGCACAGTCCTCCACAGCTACCTGTTCCTGGCCCTGGCCGCCCGGCTGGCCGGCGCCAGGGTGATCATCGAGTTCCACGAGATTCTCGATACCGGCGAGGATGCCATCCCCTTCGCCAAGCACTACGTCAACCTCGTTGCGCCGATCTTCGTCCGGCTCGCGGCGGGCTATGTCATCCATTCCGAGTCGGATCGGGCCGCCCTCGAAGGTCGTTATCGGCTGGGTAACCGGCCGGTCGCCGTCATCCCCCACGGCCCGTATGACCACCTTCGGGGGGCCGTCGCGAATGCCGTCCGATCCGCCCCGGAAGGCGCCCTCAACCTGCTCTTCTTCGGGGTCATCCGTCCGTTCAAGGGCCTCGAAGACCTGGTCGCCGCGTTCGAGGGCCTGCCCGCCGACCGGATCGACGAGTACTGGCTGACCGTGGTCGGCGAGACCTGGGAGAACTGGACCCTGCCGCTCGAGATGATCGAGCGCAGTCCCTACCGGCATCGGATCAGCGTGGTCAACCGGTACGTCCACGACGACGAGGTTGCCGCCTTCTTTGCCGGGGCCGATGCCGTCGTCCTGCCCTACCACCGCTCCTCGGCCAGCGGACCGGCCCATACCGCCATGAGCCACGGCTTGCCCCTGGTCCTGACCGAAGTCGGCGGCCTGCCCCACGCGGTTGCCGGCTACGACGGCGCAATCCTTGTCCCGCCGCGCGATCCGCTGGCCCTCCAGGCGGCGATCGAGCGCCTGCCCGGCCTACGTGGCCGGGCCTTCGCCGATCCGCACTCCTGGGAGCAGACGCTTGATCGCTACGAGATCCTGTTCGACGAGATCGAGGCAGGCCCCGCCGCCACAGGCGTGTAGGATCAGCGGTCAGGATGGCTAATCTGGGGGTCGTGGGCCTTGTTGCCCCGCGCTATGCACCGGCAATCGGCGGGGTCGAGCGACACGTCGAGGAGCTTGCCCATGGGCTGCTCCGGCGAGGCATCTCGGTGGAGGTCATCACCACCGATCCGAGCGGCCTGCTGGCCGCCGAGGAAACGATCGACGGAGTCCTGGTCCGGCGCTTCCGGACGATCGCCAATGATGGGATCTTCTTCGTTTCACCCGGCCTGGGCCGCTGGCTGCTCGCTAACGCCGAGCGCTATGCCCTGATCCACGGTCACTCGTACCACACGCCGCTGTCCCTGGCCGCGGCGATCGCGGCCCGGCGAGCCCACCGGCCGTTCGTCCTGACGCCGCACTATCACGGCACCGGCCACACCCCGTTTCGGGCGCTGCTCCACCACCCCTACAAGGTCCTCGGGGCGCGCGTTGTCCACGCCGCCCGGCGGGTGATCTGCGTGTCCGAGTCGGAACGCGGCCTGATCGAGCGTGATTTCGGGGCCCATGTGCCCACCTGTGTGATCCACAACGGCGTCGATATCAAGCAGTTGCTGGCGGTCCCGCGACAGCCTGACGGTCCGGGGACGCTCGTACTTTCGGTCGGTCGGCTGGAGGCCTATAAGCGACTAGTCTTGCTCGCCACGGCCGTCCCTGCGCTGCCTCCAGCGATGCGGGTGGTGGTGGTCGGCGATGGGCCGGCCCGGAGCCAGCTCGAGGAGTTGGTGCGCACGCTCGGAGTTGAAGAACGGATGACCTTCACGGGGACGCTGCCCCATGCTCAGCTGCTCGAGCGTTTTCGCTCCGCCGACGTCTTCGTCAGCCTGTCCACCCACGAGGCATTTGGGTTGACTCTGCTCGAGGGTGCAGTGGCCGGTGCGGGCGTGGTGGCGACCGATTTGCCGCCCCATCGCGAGGTTGCCGGGCTCCTGCCGGCCGGCGCCGTGCGGCTGATTCCGACCAGCTCGAGCCCGGCCGAGATCGCCGCAGCCATCGTGGCCGCCGTGGCTGACCGGGCCCGGCTGGATGCCGGCAGTGAGGGCGATGCCGCCACCTGGACGGTGCCCACCTGGGACGCCATGGCCGGCCGGGTGCTCGAGGTCTATCGGGCCGTGGGCCCGCTCAGCGGGCTGGGCGAATGAGCCTGGCGGCGCCGGCCGAGCCAGCCCTCGAGACGACGCCGATCCGACCGGCCGGCGACGGCCTGGGCTGGTTGCCCCGGCTGGCCTGCATCACCGCCTTCGGCGTCCTCTTGGTGGCGATGGGCTATTCGCTCAGTCGGTTCAGCGTCGGCAGCTTCCAGGCCCTGTACTACCCGGGCCTGCTCCTGGTCATCGGGCCGAACGTGATCCGGCTGCTCCGGCCGGAGCCGCGCCGGAGCGAGCGGATCGGCCTGGTCCTGATCCTGGGTGGGGCCCTGTACCTCGTCAAGATCCTCCACGATCCGCTGGCCTACACCTTTTCCGACGAGTTCATCCAGCTCCGCAACGTGCTCGATGTGATCGGCTCGAACCACCTGTTCACGCGCAATCCGCTGCTGCCCACGACCACCTACTACCCGGGACTCCAGACGGTCACCGCCTCGATCGCCGATGTCAGCGGGCTGGGTCCCTTCCCCAGCGGGATCATCGTCCTGGGTGCCGGCCGGCTGATCCTGACCCTGGGGATCTACATCTTCTTCGAAGTGGCCGGTCGGTCACCGCGCCTGGCCGGATTGGCCGCCGTGCTGTACATGGCCAACCCCAACTTCATCTTCTTCGGCGCCCAGGTGGCCTACGAGTCACTGGCCCTGCCCCTGGCCGTGATGGTCCTCCTGATTGCCGCCGCCCGGTCGGGCATTGCGGCGTTCGGCGACCCGGCCGACCGTTCGCTCAGACGCGGGCTGACCGTGATGGCCATCCTGGCGATGGTTTCGATCGCGGCCACCCACCACGTGACCTCGATCGCCCTGGCCGGTTTCCTGACGGCCTGGTCGGTGGTGGCCTACCTCACCCGCCGCCGGCGCGAGGACGGGCCCGGCCCGGCCGACCTGGCCGTCGTCGGTATCGGCGTCGTGGTGATCTGGACGCTGACCGTGGCCAGCCCGGTCATCGGCTATCTCGGACCGGTCGTTGCGCGGGCCGTGGGCAACGGTGTCAGCCTGATCACCCTGCAATCCCTGCCCCGCAACCTGTTCACCTCGGGCACCGGCCTGATCGCTCCGGCCTGGGAGCGGATTGCCAGCCTGGGCTCGGTCGTGTTCATCCTGATCGGTCTCGTCTTTGGCCTGATCAGGGTGTGGGCCAACCATCGCCGTGAGGCCCTGATCATCACCCTGGCCCTGGGCGCCATGGTCTATCCGGCCACGCTGATCCTGCGGTTGACCGCAGATGGCGCGGAGGTGGCCAACCGGAGCTCCGAGTTCCTGTTCCTGGCGATCGGCTTCGTCGTGGTCCTGGGCGTCTCCGAGCTGTGGCTGCGGGGCCTGCCGTCGATCCCCCGGGTGAGCATCTTGGCCTCGGCGGCGACGGTGATGATCATCGGCGGATTCCTGATCGGCTGGCCGCTGTGGGCCCGCTTTCCGGGACCCTTCGAGCTGTCGGCCGACTCGCGCTCGGTCGAGGCCGAGGGACTCGCCACCGCGCAGTGGAGCCTGGCCGTCCTTGGCCCGAACAACCGGGAGGTGGCCGACCGCAGCCAGCGCCTCCTCCAGGGGACGTATGGCCACGAGGAGGCGATCACCGGCTACGGCGACACATACACCGACAATTCCGTCGCCGCCGCCGACAGCTCCTGCCCGAACCTGCTGTTCCTGGCTCCGGCGGCCAACAACTGCGTCGCGGTCGACGCCAAGTCACTGATCATTTCGCCCACTCTTGGTCCATCGGAGCGAGCTATCGCATTCGACGGCGACGTTCACTACGTCGTATTCGATCGGCGGCTCTTGACCGGCCTGCCAGCGTCCGGGATCTATGTAGAGCGCGGGGAGGTCAAGGACGGCAAGGCGCTCGACCTGACCGATCCCGACCTGCCCAGGAACGGCCAACCCGGTGGTGCGCCGGGCTCGGGTCCCGGGCCGACCCAGCTATCGCAGATGAAGAAGCACTTGGACCGCCTATATAAGTGGGACTACGACCCACTCGATCTACGCACGTTGGGCGCCAACCCGGCCAGCGATCCGGGTCGGACGGGCATCGACCGGATCTACGACAGCGGCGACATCCAGATCTACGACATCTCGGTCTGGGCCTCGTCGAAGTGACCATGTTCAGGCGTAACCTCGATCTGCTGCTCGTCGTGGGGCTTGCCCTGGCCGGCTTGCTGGCCGGGCTGCTCACCGGCCTGTACCCGATCATCCGGGGGATCTTCAGCATTCCGCTCCTGATCGCCCTGCCGGGCTATGCCCTGACTGCCGCCCTCATCCCCGACCGGCAATCGCTGGGACGGACCGAGCGAACCGTGCTGGGGGTGGGCATGAGCATCGTCCTGGTCATCCTGGCCGGGCTGCTCCTGAACCTGCTGCCGGTGGGCATCACCAACGTCACGATGTCGGTCAGCCTGGCCGTGTTCAGCCTGGTTGCCAGCGCGATCGGGCTGGTTCGCCGGCGCGGACAACGCGACCAGGATCCGGCGACCGACCTGGACGGCCCAGAGGTTGGCGACATTCCCGAGGCCGTTGCCGGCCGGCGCCGGGAACGGCCCAATGGCTACGGACCCGAGTTCCTGGCCCTGGCTGTCATCCTTACCGTGGCCGCCGTCTTCGTGGGCGTCCTCGGTGCCGTCCGTGCGCCGTCCACCCAGTTCACCCAGTTCTGGCTACTGACCGGATCGGATCCGAACGTCATCCAGGTCGGGATCCGCGATGAGGAGGGTCAGCAGATGCAATACCGGATCGAGGTGGAGACCCAGGGCCAGGTCCTCCGTTCGACCGAGATCGACCTGGGCCAGGGCGAGGACACCCTCCAGACGATCAAGCTGCCGGCGCTGACCGGCGGACTGGCCGCGACCGTCACTGCCCGGCTCTTTCGGATCGACCAGCCTGGGGCCCCGGCCTACCGGACGACCTTGATCTGGCGCTACCCGGCCAAGGCCTGATGGGTCGCCGGATCCTGATGGCGGTGGACTTCTACCGCCCGTTCATCGGTGGCGCCGAGCGCCAGGTGGAAATCCTCAGCAAACAGCTTCACAGCCGCGGATACGAGATGGGCGTGGCCACGATGTGGCACGAGGGCCTGGCCCGCG
>JBBRIV010000091.1:0-10333 GCA_038220425.1 Candidatus Limnocylindrales bacterium | reverse complement strand
CAGGCATCCTGCATGAGACCCGAGCCCCCTCGTCCCATCCACGCGGTGATCGTCGGACGCCCCGTCGCCGGAGGATGCACGACGTCCTCGACCTGTCGCTGCGACCCAGTCCAGGCGCAGGACCTCGAGGAGCCTGGCCGCATCGTGTGGATCCATAGTGCGTACGTCGAGGCTGACCGCCACGTAGGCAGCACCCGCGCCGAAAAAAAGAATCTGACAGCGACCCCCTCCCCCCGGTGACCGTGCCGGGAATGTCCCGCCCCAGCCGAAATGAAAACCCAAAAGGTTTTGCTCTGAACCACGCTCGGCTTCGGCTGAGGTCGACCACCCGTACCCGGGTCGAAGAATCTGTCGCGACCCCCCGCCCCCGGGTGACCTTGCCGCCTTATTCCCGCCCGTCGCAGGTTCGACGCTTTACGTCAGAACGTCGAGCGGCTTTGGAGCGGCGCGTTGGCTGGGTGATTGGTGATGGCATCGGCGGTCTCAGGTGCAGGGGTGGGCATGACATCCATCGGCCAACGGCCTGCAAAAGGCAAGCCCCACGACCCACCGGTAGGCGTTTCCATCTTGACCAACCGTCCCGATTGACGCGTGCGCAACCACCGGCCCATCCTAGGCCTGTGGAAATGACGAACGAGAGTGCGATCCGATCTGATGAGCGAAAGCGCGTAGCCGTTGCGCTCCGCCGGTACTTTGACGAGATGCCGCCCCTTCTTGGGACGTACCGCGTCCTCATCGACTACCTCGGCCTCGATTACCGGACAGGGATGGAAGAGGGTTGGCTCGATCTCAGCAATGCCATGGGCGATCACACTGCGCGAGCCGTGCACGCGAGGGATCAATGAAGCCAAGCGAAGACGCCAGCCGATCGAACCGCTGGCATGATCAGTTCGGGTTTGAAGGCCGTTAGGTGATTCGATCGCCGAAGACGGCCGAATCCGGTCCGCGTCCGCTCGCCCGGGTGGACCTAGATCTATCCGCTAGGGCATCACCCAGCCGGCCGGTGGGACCTCGAAGGCGAGCGTGACGAGATTCCAGGGCGGCGTCGTCCCATCCGGAGCGCCGTTCTCCGGATAGCGCCGGATCAACTCGATCGCAGCGACATCGGCATTCCCGACAAACGACACCCAGCCATGCATATGCGTGCCCGGTGGCAGGACATCGGTCGTGACGACGCAAACGCGGGGTGTACCAAATCCCGGCCACGGCTGGTTGCAGGTTGCTGAGTCGGGTTCGATGTAGATCCGAGCGACCGGCGCCCCGCTAGGATGCTTGACCTCGTCGATCGCAACCAGCGCGGTCGGGCACGGGTCGTCACTCGGCAGGATCGACCCACCGCCGGTCGCGAAGCCGTGGCACGTCACTCCGGGTCGAGCCGACGGCGACGCAGGAGTGGCGCAACCGGACAGCAGCACCCCGATTGAGATGGCAGCGACGAGTTGTCTCACGGTCAGCACCAGTTGGGTCGATGTCCTCCAGCGCCTGCCACCAATCATCGATGGCTACCAACTCTAGACTCTGGTCGCCGCCTCGACGAGCCAGGTCCCTAGCGCCGACGCGTGACGAGGTACCAGACAACCCCGATGGCAACGATCACGAGCCCGACGGCCACCAGGGCCGATGTCCCGCTGAACCGGATCCCGAGCAGGCTGACCGCGAGCACGTCCATGAACCCCTCGAATGCGGTGGCAGTTCAGGGACCCGTGACAGACCTGCCCATTAGCTGGCTGCCCCGGGTCCCCGTATGGGTGCATCCGGACGAGCCGGACACCCATGGAGGGTGCGCAGCGAACGCGAACCGGACCTGAAGGCCGGTGTAGGTCACAGAACCCGTCCGGGCCAGCGGAGGTGGCACTGGCCCGGACTGGTTGTCGCTGGTGTCAGTCGCCGCCGTCGCTGCCGCCGTTGTCGCCTCCGCTGCCGGACTGGCCCTGGTCACCGGACTGGTCGTTCGACTGATCGCCCGATTGGCCCTGGTCGCCGGACTGGCCGCCATCGGTGGCCTCGGGTGGATCCGTCGCCTCGGGCGGCTCGCTCGCCTCCGGGGCGTGGCTGGCCTTGGGCGCGTGACTGGCCTCAGGCGCATCGCTGGCTTCCGGTGTGTCCGATGCCTCCGGTGCGTCACTGGCCTCGGGTGGATCAGAGGCCTCCGGCGATCCGCTCGCTTCCGGCTGTCCTGACGGGTCGCCCGCTTGACTCCCATCGAGCTCATCCAGCGTGTCTTCCTCGAGCGCGGCGAACTCGGCGACCACGGCGGGCGTCGAGCCCCGCGCCTCGAAGCGCAGGAGGCGCATTCGACCCGCGATCGAGGGGCTGATCGAATGGACCGTGCCCGGCTTGACCGTGCTGGCGAGGATGGGCCCGGCGGCCAGGGCGAGGATGGCGAGACAGCCAATGGCGGCCCCGATCAGGCGCCGCTCCTGACCGTGACGAAGGTAGACGCGACGGCTCATCGTGGTTGGCTCCCTGTGCAGTCCGGGCTCGACGTATGGCGAACCTCTACTCCGAACGAGGCGCACGAGCCGTTGATAGTTTCGCGGCCGGCACCAGCCAATCGTCCTAGGCCATCCGGCGGCTGGGCCGCAGGAGCAGGTCGACCAACGTCACACCCCGATGGCACTCGCCACGTCGGCCCACGTCCGGTCGGTCTCGCCCTCGAGCCGGCGCAGGTAGACGCTGGTCACCGCCAGGCTCGAGTGGTCGAGGAAGCTCGACACTGCCTCGACCGATGCTCCCGCATCCCGGCGGAGCTTGGCCGCCGAGTGGCGGAGGATGTGGAGCCCGCTCAGCGGCAGCCCCGCGGCCCGCAGGTAGGTCCGGAACCGGGCGTAGAACGTGGAGCCCGTGATCCCGCGCTCTCCGGCACCCGCCTGCCACAGCGAGGGCGTCGGGACCATCGTGGCCAGGCACAGCCCAGCGTCCGTGAGCTAGGCACACAGGGCAAGGTAGGCCGGATGGGGGAGCTCCCGACGCCCGGTCTTGCCGCCCTTGCCCCGGTACCTGTAGAAGGCGGTATCACTCTCGGCAGTGATATCACCCACGGTGAGGCCGATGACCTCGGCCCGGCGGCGCCCGGTCAGGACGAACGTCAGCAGGAGGGCCCGGTCCCGCCGCCCAGCCACGGTGTCCGGGATGACGGCCAGCAGCCGCCGGACTTCGTCGGCCCCGAGTCCGCGGGCGACCGACTGGACTCCCTTGGGCCGCTCGAGGGCATCGCACGGGTTGGACAGCGTCGCCTGCATTCGGATGAGGAAGCGGTCGTAGGACGATAGGCAGGCGATCCGGGCCCCGACCGTGGCTGAGCTCGGCTGGCGTCCCGACAGCCCGATCCCGTGGGCCCAGGCGAGGACCTGGGCCGGCGTCACGTCGGCAGGCGAGCGGAAGCCCCCGAGGAACGGCCATAGCATCCGGGCATAGCCCTCGACCGTCCGTTTGGATCCCGAACGGCGTTCCTTTTCAGCCAGGAAGGCCATGACCGTCTGTTGCCAGCCAGCGGTGTCTTCGGTCGTGGCGAGTAAGAGTTGTGGACCCATGGTGGAAATCTCCTGAAGCGGATGGATGTGATCAACCACATCCATCGATCAGGTCAGCCCGAATAGCAACACCATGGCGCGATCGTGGGGACGCGGGCCAGTTGCCTAGGGCTGCGCACTTTCACTGTCCGAGCGAACAACGGGGTTCACTGGTCCGATTGGTTCATCGGGGAACCGCATGGCGGCCTTCCAGCGGGCGAGCCGGCGCGTCACCGAGGGAGCCACGAGTCGTCTGACGACCTCCACCACGATGATCTGCGGCGGTAGGCGCGGGTTTGGGATGGCCAGGAACACGGCCAGCAGTGGCGACATCACCGGCAGGGCCATCGTCGAGTAGTGGAACTGGCTGGCCGGCCACATGGCCGGGACGGCCAGCCAACCAGCGACTCGTCGGTTGCGTAGCGCGAGAACAATGAGGGCGACGACGGCCGCCCCGAGCAACACCGGGAAGTAGAACGCCGAAAAGCCCCGACCGGACTCGTCCTCGATCCGTCCCGAGATCATCGGCAGGAGGTTCAGGTAGCGTGCCCACAGCCCAGGGGCGATCAGGACCGTCGCCCCGTTGACCAGGACGGCTAGTCCGATCGCCCGCCAGCGACCCTCACCGGCCAGGGGGATGAAGGCGTACACCTTGAGAGCGGTCCCGATCGCCGCCAGCCAGCTCCGATCGGCGAGGATCAGGCCCAGCACGATGAGCTGGGGATTGCCCGAGAAGAGTGCCTCGCTGATCGGCGGGAAGAGCAGCCACCAGACCGGGAGGTGCAGCCGCCGCAGGATCCAGACGGCAGCCACCCACGTCAGCACCAACCAGACCGCCGTGAAGGCATCCTCGCTGAGCAGGCCGGCCGGAGCCAGGAGGACGGTCGTCACCGGGGAGCCGGCGTAGTGGTAGGTGTTGGCACCGACGGCCACCAGGGCATCCCAGGGATTGCCGCCGTGGAGCCAGGCCACGACACCCCGGTAGTAGATCCGGGCGTCAATGCCCAGCGGGAATGTGCCCGTGACCAGGAGCGAGATCCGCTCCCTGGTCTGCCACGCGAACCAGGCGAACAGACCGATTGGCCAGGCCCGCTGGACCCGACGGGTGAGCATCTGGACGAGCGGACTCGTCCACATGCGCCAGGCCGCCAGGGACCACCGGGCTCGAAGACCGCCTCGAACTGCTGCTTCAGCCTCGCCAACGTGAGGTTGGACCGGCCGAAGTCGCACCCTCCGGGCAACCAACCGACACCTGCGTTTCGGGGCCACATCTGTCAGACGTCATCGGGCCACCGTTGTTCCCAATCATCAACGCGCCGTGCTTGGCGCCGCACGGTCTGGCAGGCGACGGCGGCTGACACGATGGCCAAATCGTCTGTGCCTACATGGCCCTTGTGAACGCTCGCCCCCGGACCTATCGTCGGTCGATGATCGTTGGGCCCGCGTCGCGTCCTCGAGTCGTCGCTCGCCAACTGGGTTGGGTACTGGTCCTCGTGGGTGCGGCCGCCGGGCTCCGGGTGGTGATCTGGTTCGGTGCGGGTGGTCCCGCGCCGGCGTTCGACCCCTGGGTGGCGGTGTTCACTGGGTTACCGACGCTCGTCACTCTGATCTTGCTGGTTGCTGGATCTGGCTTCCTGCACTGGGGACTGCGTGGAGATGGCCGGGCGTCCGCGGTCGCGTCGATTCTCGGCTTCCTCGCGCTGCTCGCCGGGATCGGCCTGGCTCTCCTGCTGCCCGACAAGTTCACGATGGCGGACATCCCCTATTTCGGGCCCTGATGCCGCGTGACTGGCGATCTTGGCCGTGGGTCAGGCTTCCGGCTGTCGCCCGCGATAGTCAGTCGGCACGGCAGCTTTGGTTACCCGCCCGCGGCCAACGATCGCCTTATTCCAGATCGAGAATGGCGCACCGTGAGTCATCGCCCTGAGCCCAAGGTCAAGCGCCCACGTCGAGAGTCGAACCAGTAGTCCCTGCGTGTCCGGCTCAAGCGCGTGGTCCCCGAGGACTTCCAGTTCTGGTGTGAAGTCACCTGGGCCGCCGGGCAATCCGTGGTCATGAGCCTCGCCGAAGAGCAACCGCAGGCGGTGGTACCCAGGCGGCGCTTGGCCCCGGCGACGGACGCTGAACGAGGGCAAGAGGTCGATCACCGCCTCGGCCTCGGCTCGACTGCCGATGCTGATCAAGGCGGCGTCAACCTGGGCGTCACGCTCGGTGTCCGTGAGCTGCCGCCAGCGGCGGTGCTGGATGGCGCGAGGCACGACCCAGCGGAACTCGGGCGGCTCGGCCGGACCCAGGGTTTCACTATCGGAGCAGCCGCACGATGGGCAGTCCCGATGGCCCCCTTGACGGAACAGCTCGCCGTGCTCGTCCGGGTCGATCGTGCGGTCGTAAGCCCGCCAGAATCCTGTGGCTCCGTGGATGGTCCGGGTCAGGCCGTATCCGCCGAGGCGGAGGACCCGCTCCTTGACCTCCGCCCAAACCACGCAGTCCTCGGGAAAGACCTAGGCGAGAGTGCCAGATGCCGTGCGCAAGGGCATCGGGTCCCCATAGCCCTCGGTGGTCTCCTCTTCCCAGGTGGCTGCGCAGCGTTTGCACTTCCGCCTGATGACATCGACCTGGACTAGGCTGCTGGTTCCTTCCACGAGACCATCTTGCGCGATCTGCGAAGCGAGCCAATCGATGGATCGCGACTCGACACCATTCGGAGATCGTGGCGAGCCGTGGCCTCAGGGAGCGAGCTTGACCGACACGGGGAGGCCCTGGCTGATGTCCAGCACCGCCCGCCCGCCAAGTGGCGCTGCCAGCGCGACGGAGGCGGTGCGAAGTGCGCCGATGGCGGTACAGGCGACTGGGGTCGGGTTGCGGTGTTCAGTCACGATCACGACGATGGCCGTTGCCGACTCGATGGCTTCGGCGCTGTAGTCGGCACCGCAGGGCTTGTCACCCGGCCCCGGGGAACCGGTGAAGGTGACGGTCAGCTCGAGACCCGAAGCGTGGCCTGTCGCGAGCTCGACCAATGGTCCGGCCCAGCCATCGATCGGAGGCAGCGACCCGGCGTCAATCGCGACGACGCCAGCCGGGGCGACCGCGATCCTGGTGACTTTCACCGCGGTGCCGGCGAGAGTGAGTTCCCAGGCCGGAGCTGTTGCCGGGCCGCGACTCGTGTCGATCCGGGCAGTTGACAATCGCGCTCCGGTCACCTGGAGCGAGACACAGCCGGGGCAGGTGGGAGCACCGTGGCCGCCCTGCAACGCCGCGAGTGCCGCCTGCGCCGAGATCGTGGGGGCCATCCAGGTCGTTCCGTCATCCCAGCGGACTAGAGCTCCGGGCGGGGTCTCGGTCGGAAGCGGGACGCCGGCCACGACCGCGCCGGCCATGAGCGCGATCTTGTTGTTCTCCCCGACCGAGATCTCCCAGTCCCCGATCTGACCAGTCAGATCCCCGACGGGCACGAATGACTGCGACCCACCGGACGCGGCCACGGCTGCCGCCCATCGGTCGAGCTCGGCCTGGGCCCGGGCGTGAACCTGGGTAAGGTCCGTCGAGGGCGCCTGAACCTGGGCGAACATCGAGCAGCCGCTCACCAGGACGACGGCGAGGAGCACACCGAGCAGCCAGCGTGGAGTGGTCATGTTGGGAGTCTGGACCGATCGAGCCGTCGCGACCAGCCCTGCTGTTGGTCCGTGGGCGGCTGGGTGCATGTTGCGCCCGCTCGAGACGCGCCCTTGCCGACACGATGACCACGTCGTGCCGAGGGCGAGGGAGCACCTCCGCATAGACTCGGACTCGTCTCGACATGCTCCAACTCTTGGGCGTGGCTCGGATCGGGACGGAACGATGTCCGGAATCGAGTCCGTCGCTCGTAGTACTGGGTGATGAAGCCACACGAACGAGTCGCCGCCATGGCTCCGCTCGAGAACTTGCCCTTTGCCGATCCGGGCCTCGAGCGCGAGGATGAGCTCGCGATCGCTGCTCGCGTCGATAACCGGGCATTTGAAACCCTGTACCTCCGCCACCGGACAGCGGTCTATCGCTATCTCGCGGCGCGGACGATCGACGGCGATGACGCGGCGGACCTGACCGCGCTCACGTTCGAGCGGGCATTCACGGCGATTGCGACCTACCGCACCGGCGGCGTGGGAATCCGAGCCTGGCTCATGCGGATCGCCCGAAACGCCGCGATCGACCACGGACGACGGCGCCGAGGCGCGCCGATCCTCGAGCCGGCGGTTGCCCAGATCGACAGTCCGGAGATGAAGCTTGAGGCCGACGAGGCGTCGCTCGAGCTGCGCCAGCGAGTGGCCGCGCTCCCGCCGGATCAACGAGATGCGATCGTCCTGCGGTTTGCCGCGGGTCTGTCGGCCCGGGAGATCGGGGTTGTCCTGGTCAAGAGTGAGGCGGCCAGCCAGAAGCTTGTCAGTCGTGGGCTGCAAGCCCTCAAGGAGGTCTATGGTGTCAAACCAGCCGGGCGCTGACGTGTTCACCCTGAAGTCCGGGTCCGAGCTCGAAGCGCAGCTTGCCCGGGCGTTCGCCATCGATCCGACCCCGACCCACGTCGCCCGGATTGACCGCAGGGTCGCCGCTGCTCTGGCGGTCCCGCGTCCGATCTCCCGCGGCGTCACTGCTCCGCGTAAGGTCCGCCGGATCGTCCTCCTCGTGGCGGCGGTCCTCGTGGCTGGCGGCGCGATCCCATCGCTGCTCTCGCTCTACGGGGGTGTTGGCAGTGGCGGGTACCGGGTGGCCTGGAGCCGCGCCACGCAGCTCGATCTGGTCCAGCTCCACGACGGGTTTGCGGTCACCCTCCAGGCCGCCTATGCCGACACGGCTCAGACGATGCTGGCGATCTCGATCGTCGACGAAGAGATCGGTCGCAGCAGCCAGGCAGGGCTCTATGGTGCCGACCTGACCGACGAGGCCGGGCGCGTCTACCACATGACCACTGGCGGATCCACGCCCGCGAGCAGTTCAACCTCGATCAACACGGTCTGGTACGACACACCGGGCCAGGGAACGCTCACTGGGATCCACCACTTCGTCCTGACGATGCCCGAGATCGGCGTCAGGGACGTGAGTCCCACGTTCTCGCTCCTCCCCAACGGCACGGAAGTGGGCGATCCCTGGCACCCGGTCGCTGGCCCGTGGACCTTCAAGTTCGATCTGGCGATTGGGCCAGGAACGCTCCTAACGCCCAACGTGGGGATTGCCACGCAGGGCGTCACGACGACCCTGAAGTCGATGCTCGTGAGCCCGACGACCGTCCGCCTGGGACTGAGCTATCAGGGCCTCCCGGCTAGCGGACTGGGTTGGTCCCCGATCGTGACCGTCATGCACAACGGTGAGCAGCTGGCCGTGGGATCGACAAGTTGGGATGGCGATCCCACCACGGTGATGGGCAGCGACCATGCTTCAGGAACTTGGGTCGTGTCGATCTCCGAGATCGTCGGTCCGATCCAATCGCCGAACGCAAGCGATCCCGCCGCCCAGCTTCGCATCCAGGGTCCTTGGGTACTCCGATTTGTCGTCCCCTGACTCGAGCCGTCCACACGATGGAAGCGTCGTCAACGCATTGGTTCCGGACGGTCTAGTCTTCCTCCAAGGGACGAACAACTTCGCTTTGGAAGGATCGGCGGTCAATGCCATGAACACCACAAGCGAGATCCAGGGCCTGGCAATCTCCCGCAGGCGGAAGCGTCGGGCGGCCGTCGGTTACATGACCACCGTGGCCATGATTGTCGCGGTGGTCCTGCTCATCTGGATCCCCGCACCGCTGCCTGCTACTGAGCTGGCAGCCCCATCTGATCCCCTATTCGATGGATTTGCCCTATTGATTAGGGGAGCCTTAACGATAGGGTTCGTCGCGGTTGCTCTGATCGTGGCTTTCGCGATCACCCGCTGGCAGCGGACTGCTTAGGAGGCTCGACCCTCTAGGGCGCCTCTCGGAGTTCATAGGTCACCTTGTAGACCCGATGGAAGCCGAAATCAACCAGCTGGGATGACGCGACTCGATAGCCGCGGCTCGCCATTTCGCTCTCGTCCTGCTTCATGTCTCTTAGGACCTGGTCGGCCGGCGCCTGAGGTCCCTCGTCGCCGAGGACGGTCCGAAACACCGCGGCCATCAACGGATTTATGAATGCCATCGTGCTCTCGCTGTCGTAGAACCTGATCACGATGCGCTCCGGCCCGTCCAACCCTGTCGGTCCCATCTCCGTACAGTAGCGGCTTGCTGCGAGCCATCGCCCCGACGCGACGATCAGGTCATCGTGTCACGGTCAATCGGCCAGATCGTTCAAGCCCGTCCGGTTATCGAGGCAACCAGGGCGCGGAACTGGGCCTCAGCGACCGAGCCGTGAATGCAGGCGTCTATGTACGTCGATCCGTACCACGTTGAGATTGCACGATCACCGCCCACGGCCGTGCACGCCGAGGCTGGCGCTGACAGCAGCACGGCTGGCGTATTGGACGGCAGCCGTGCCGTCGCGCCCGATCCGAACGTGATGAGGACCCCTCCGTCGGGTAGACCACCACGGGCCAGGCAACTGACGGGAAGCGGATTGATTGGAGGACAGGGCACGGTCAATACCACCGAGCTCAGCCAGGCGAACGGACCCGGTATGAGGACGGCGCTTGGGCGAACCCAGAGCCAAGATGCAGGTCGCTCAAAGTCGATCCCTGCGATCGAATCGGCGACGATGGCGCTCGAGGCACTCGCGGTGGGCTCGGCCGTGGCGACCGGCGTCGCTAGCCGGTTCGAGACAGTCGGCGATGGTAGTGGAGTCGAGCTGCAGCCCATCACGAGCAGTCCCGCAACCAGGACTCCGATC
>JBBRIV010000090.1:0-10521 GCA_038220425.1 Candidatus Limnocylindrales bacterium | reverse complement strand
TCGAGCTATGTGACCTTTGAGATCTTCGTGCGACCGGCCCTGCGCCGGCTGGCCGGCCATCGGGACCTGCTGAGGCCGACCGAGCCGGGCGTGCTCCAGGATCGGACAACCAAGAGTGGCGGCCGGCGGGCCTACCTGCGTGTCGAGGTGGAGCGGGCCGCCAACGGCAGCCCGACCCGGGACGCGGCCGGTCGATTGCTCGTGCGCCTGGCCGGCGCCCGTGCATCGGCGGGGCAGGGGAGTCACGAGCTGAGTACGCTGGCGTCAGCGGACGCCCTGGCGGCCGTGGCCGAAGACCTCGAAGATGTTCCGCCGGGTACCCCAGTCGAGGTTTCCTGGCTCGATCGCTGACGCCGTTCAACCGCGCGAACCCATCACCAAGCCAACCCGGAGAGCCACCATGGATCGTAAACCGCCCCTCCGAACCGAGCGGCGCCGGCTGACCCACGTCGACCGGACCGGTCGCCCCCGGATGGTCGACGTCAGCGCCAAGCCGTCGACGGCTCGCCGGGCCGTGGCCGAGGCGCTCGTGGGGCTCAGCCAGGAGACCCTGAGCATGGTCATCGACGGGCGCAATGCCAAGGGTGATGTCCTGACCGTGGCCGAGCTGGCCGGGGTCATGGGCGCCAAGCGGACCAGCGACCTGATCCCGCTGTGTCACCCGCTGGGCCTCACCGACCTGCTCGTCCAGGTGGTCCCGGACCGGGCAGCCGGCGTCCTGCGAATCCGCGCCGAGGCCGCCACGATCGGCCCGACCGGGGTAGAGATGGAGGCCCTGACCGCCGCCGCCGTGGCGGCCCTGACCGTCTACGATATGGTCAAGGGCGTCGAGCGGGCGGTCGAGATCCGCTCGATTCGACTGCTATCGAAGACCGGTGGCAAGAGCGGTGACTGGGTCCGCAGCAGTGCCGACGATCGCCCGCCGCTGCCGCCTGCACATCGCCCCGGCGACCGCTCAGCCGGCCGGATCAACAGGAAGGAAGGTGCGTGACGGATCGGTCGGCCCTCGTCCTGACTGCGAGCGATCGGAGCGCTGCCGGGACGCGCGAGGACACGTCCGGGGCGCTCATCGCCGAACGCCTGATTGCCCTTGAGTTCACCGTCGAGCGCAAGGTGGTGGCCGATGAGCAATGGCTGATCGAGGAGGCGCTGGTCGAAGGCGCCGGCCGGCACGCCCTGATCGTGACCACCGGCGGAACTGGCCTGACCCCCCGCGACGTGACCCCCCAGGCGACTGCAGCCGTGATCGACTACGAGGTGCCCGGGCTGGCCGAGGCGATGCGTGCCGAAGGCCGTCGCTCAACACCCCTGGCCAGCCTGTCGCGGGGCGTTGTCGGCGTGCGCGGCCGGACCCTGATCGTCAACCTGCCGGGTAGCCCGAAGGGCGCAGCCGAGAGCCTGGAGGCAATCGAGGCCGTCTTGGCGCATGCCCTCGAGACCCTGGCCGGACCGTTCGAACACGCTGAGAAACCCCGCTGATGAGTGGCTTCGAGGGCATCTTCGGGCATGTTCCCGGCTATCCCCTGGTTTTCCCTGTGTTCTGGGGATCGGTCGTCTTTTTCGGGCTGGTCATCGCTCGCCACCTGCGCATCTTCGCGGCCGTCCGCGCTACCGGACCGAGCCCCTTCGCCGACGTGCCGAGGCGGGTGGCCGGGCTGGTCCGCTACACCCTCCTCCAGACCAAGATGTTCAAGGACCGGCGAGCCGGGATCATGCACTTCGCGATCTTCTGGGGCTTCGTCCTGCTCACGATCGGGACGGCCAACATCGTCAGCGCGGGCGCCGTCCAGGCGATCCTGGCCATTCCCGCCGACGGAATCCTGTGGACTGCCGTGTCGGCGATGCAGAACGCCGTGGCGGTGCTGGTCCTGCTGGCCGTTGGCTACGCCTTCGTCCGGCGCCTGGTGACCCGGCCGCGCCGCCTGGCCTTCACCCGGGGCGCCCTGATCATCCTGGGCCTGATCGGCGGCGTGGTCGCCACCGAATTGCTCGCCCAGGCCTTTGAGGCGGCCCGCTTCGGCGCCGTCCCGGGCGCCTTCCTGGCCGACGCCCTGGCCCTGCCCCTGGCCGGCCTGTCGACTGACATCCTGTACGGCAGCTTCAGCGTCCTGTGGTGGGCCCACATCGCGATCGTGGCCGCGTTCGTGTGCTACCTGCCATCAAGCAAGCACCTGCACGTCGCCACCGCGTTCTTCAATGTCTATTTCCGGAAGCTGGCGCCACGGGGCGAGCTGCCGGCCATGGACCTGGAAGCCGAGGACGCCTCGTTCGGCCTGCGCACCCTCCAGGACCTGGGCTGGAAGGACCTCCTCGACGGCTTCACCTGCACCGAATGCGGTCGCTGCACCGATGCCTGTCCAGCCAACCTCACCGGCAAGCCGCTCCACCCGCGCCAGATGATCATGGGCCTGCGCCATCTGTCGGTTGATGCCGAGCGGGGTCTGGACCTGATCCCGAATTCGCCCCTGATCCGGGCCCAGACCGGCTTCGATGACACCACCCCAGACCCGAAACTGTTGGCGACGGCGATCGTCGACCACGCGATCCCGTACGACGCGGTCTGGGATTGCGTCACCTGCGGCGCCTGTGTGGAGGCTTGTCCGGTCCTGATCGAGCACGTCGACAAGATCGTGGGCTTCCGGCGCAACCTGGTCCTGGAGGATTCGCGCTTCCCGAGCGAGCTGACCGGCGCCTTCCGGAACATGGAGACGGCAGGCAACCCATGGGGCCAGGCCCGCTCCACCCGGACCGACTGGACGAAGGGGCTCGACTTCGAGGTGCCCACGGTGGCCGACCTGGCCGCCGCCGGTACCCTCGACCAGATCGAGGTCCTGTACTGGGTGGGCTGCGCGGCGGCCTTCGACGAGCGCAATCGGAAGGTGGCCCGGGCCTTCGCCCGCTGCCTGAACGCCGCCGGCGTCCGCTTCGCGATCCTGGGCCAGGAGGAATCGTGCACCGGCGACCCGGCCCGACGGATGGGCAACGAGTACGTCTACCAGATCCTGGCCAGGGGCAATATCGAGACGCTCAACCGCTATGGCATGGCCGAGCGGACGATCGTCACGGCCTGCCCGCATTGCTTCAATTCGATTGCCAACGAATATGGCCAGCTCGGTGGCAGCTTCCAGATCGTCCACCACAGCGTCTATCTGCAGGGTCTCCTGAGCTCGGGCCGGCTGCGCACGGCCGAGGCCGACGAGTCGACCGGCCCGGCCCGTTCGATCACCTTCCACGACAGCTGCTACATGGCCCGCTACAACAATGTGATCGCGGCACCCCGCGACGTCCTCGGCGCAGTGGCCGGGGTTGAACTCCGCGAGATGGAGCGCAACGGCAAGAATTCGTTCTGCTGCGGGGCGGGCGGTGGCCGGATGTGGATGGAAGAGACCCGGGGTACCCGGATCAACGCCGAACGAACACGGCAGGCCCTGGCCACCGGCGCCGAGGTCGTGGCCACCAACTGCCCGTTCTGCATGACGATGATGAAGGACGGCCTGGCCGAGGCCGAGTCGAACGCCCTGGGTACGGTCAGCGCGGCCGACATCGCCGAGCTGCTGGCCGACAGCCTCGCCCCGGCGATCCCCGCCGGCCGCCAGCTGACGGTGCTCCAATAGCCGGCGCGGGCGGATCAGGCACAGCGCCCGGTCGGCCGTATCGGCTGTCCGAGGAGCAGGTCGAGCTGCGCGACGCCGTGCGCAGGCTGGCTCGAGAGCGAATCGCGCCGCGCGCCGCCGAGGTCGATCGGACCGCCGAGTTCCCCTGGGACAACAAGGAGCTCCTGGCCAGCCAGGACATCCTGGCCTTGCCGTTTCCGGAGGCCTACGGCGGCCTGGGCGCCGACCTGCTGACGGTCTGCCTGGCGATCGAGGCCCTGTCCGAGGCGTGCGCCACGACCGGCCTGATCCTGGCCGTCCATGTCCTGGCCGCCATGCCGATCATCACCCGGGGCACCGACGAGCAACGCCAGCGCTGGCTGCCTGACCTGGCCGCGGGCAAGACCCTGATCTCATTCGCGATCACCGAATCGGATGCCGGCAGCGACGCCGGGTCCATCGCGATGCGGGCGACCCGCAACGGCGACGAGTACATCCTTGACGGCGCCAAGCGGTTCATCACCCAGGGCAGCGTGGCCGACCTGGTGGTCGTCTTTGCGGTCAGCGATCCTGATGCCCGGCGCCACCAGAACCTGTCCTGTTTCGTGGTCGAGACGAACCGGCCCGGGTTCTCGGTCGGCCGCCTCGAGCACAAGATGGGCATTCGCGGCTCGCCCACGGCCGAGCTCCTGTTTGACGCGGTGCGCATTCCGGCCGATAACCGGATCGGGGCCGAGGGCGAGGGCTTCGCGATCGCGATGAGCACGTTCGAGCGCTCTCGACCGGGGATCGCCGCCCAGGCCGTCGGGATCGCCCAGGGAGCGCTCGATTTCGCCGCCCACTACGCCACCGAGCGGATCCAGTTCGGCAAGCCGATCGCCGAGAAGCAGATGGTCCAGGCCCTGCTGGCCGACATGGATGCGACGACCGAAGCCGCCCGGCAGCTCCTCTATGCGGCGTGCGCCGCGATCGAGGCGGGCGACGGCGACGCCGCCCGGTGGGCTGCCGTGTGTAAACTCGTCGCCGGTGACGCGGCGATGCGGGTTACGACGGATGCCGTCCAGGTCCTGGGCGGATATGGCTATCTCGAAGAGTTTCCGGTCGAGCGCATGATGCGTGACGCGAAGATCACTCAGCTGTATGAGGGGACACAGCAGATCCAGCGACTCGTGGTCGCACGGTCGCTGCTCGCCCGGTCCTGAACGCCGGAATCGGACGGGAGCCTGCAGCCGGGCAGTGTTGCCCTCAACGGAGAAATCGTGCGGATCGTCGTCCTCGTGAAACCCGTGCCGGATACCACCGGCCAGGAGCGGCTTGGTCCCGACCTGCGGGTCGACCGGGCCAACGTGCCGGCGGTCGTCAACGCCAATGACGAATACGCCATCGAAGCTGCCCTGAAGCTCGTCGAGGCGGCCGGCGAGGGTGACGTGACCCTGCTCACGATGGCCCCGGTCGCGGCGCCCGAGACCCTGCGCAAAGCGTTGGCCATGGGCGCCCAGCGGGCGTTCCTGGTCTCGGACCCGATCCTGGCCGGCTCGGACACCGTCACCACGGTCCACGTCCTGGCCGCGGCACTGCAGCGGATCGAGCACGACCTGGTCCTGGCCGGGGCCGATACCTCGGATGGTGGCGCCGGTGTGGTCGCCGCGGGAGTTGCTTACCGGGCCGGCCTGCCGTACCTGTCGTATGCCGCCCGGATCGAGCCCCACGCTGATCGGGTGACCGTCCATCGGCTCAGCCCGGTTGGCTATGACGTGATCGAATCGGCCCTGCCGGCCGTGGTCGTGGCAACCCAGGCCCTGGGCGAGCCGCGCTACCCGTCGCTCAAGGGGATCATGTCCGCCCGGTCCAAGGAGATCGTGACCTGGTCGCTGGCCGACCTGGGGCTCGCCGAGGGCGCACTGGCCGGCGAACTTGGCGGTGCCCAGGCCACGACTCGGGTCGTGAGCGCAGTGGCGCCGCCGCCGCGGGCGGCCACCCGCGTCGTGCGCGAAACCGCCCAGGTCGCGGGCAGCCAGGTCGTCGAATTCCTGGTCGAGCGCCGGCTGATCTGATGGGGATCCACTGATGGCCGGGACGCTGTGGGTCGTGGGCGAGGTGGTCGACGGGCACCTGGCCCGGATCGGCGCCGAGTTGGGCACCCTGGGTCGCGAGCTGGCTGCGGCCGCCGGATGCGAAGTCGTGGGAATCGTGGTCGATGCCCAGCCCAGCGTGGCTGCCCAGGAGCTGGCGGCTTATCTGCCCCGGACCCTGGCGATCAGCCTGGCCGCGGTCGATGCCGAGCGCGCGTCGGCCGGCGTCGTTGCCGATGCGCTGGCCGCCCTCGCCCGGGTGGAGGCACCGGCCTGGATCCTGCTCGGTGCCACCCCCGATGGTCGCGACATTGCCGGGATGCTCTCGGCCGCCCTCGACTGGGGCGTGCTCGTCAACGCCATCGCGGTGACCTGGTCCGACGGCGGCCCGCTGGTCCAGATGAGTACGTTCGGCGGACGGCTGCTGACGACCAGTCAGTTCACCGGCGAGCACGGGATCGTCACACTGCGACCCAATGCTGTCAGCGCCGAACCCGCCCCGGGTGTGGGCAGCGTGGCTGCCGTGGACGCCCAGCCGGCCAGCCTGCCCATGGTGACGGTCGCCCGACGGGTGGCCGAGGCGGGCGCCGCGTCGTCGATCGAAGAGGCCCGGGTGATTGTCGCGGGCGGCCGCGGCGTGGCCGGCCCGGACGGCTTTGCCACGGTCCGCAGCCTGGCCGAGGCCCTGGGTGGGGCAGTTGGGGCGACCCGTGCGGCCGTTGACGCCGGCTGGATCCCGTACAGCCACCAGATCGGCCAGACCGGCAAGATCGTCAAGCCGGCCCTGTACGTTGCCCTGGGCATCTCTGGAGCCATCCAGCACAAGGTCGGGATGCAGACCGCCGAGACGATCATCGCGATCAATCGTGATCCTGACGCCCCGATCGCCGACTTCGCCGACCTGTTCGTGGTGGGCGACCTGTTCGAAGTCGTGCCGGCCATCGTCGCCGCCCTCGCCGACGCCCGGGCACGGGCGAGCTAGCCAGCCCGATGCCTCCCTGGTTGAGCCTGGTCCTGCCGATCGCCGCGTTCGTCGCGCTGGCGGTGATCTTCGCGTTTGTCCTCCACCGGACCGGCCGGATCGTGGGCCGGACCCGTGAGGGCGATCGCTTCCATCGGTCGGTCGATGACCTGGCCGGGCGGATTGACACCTCGCTGGGGGGCGTGATCGATCGGATCGATGCCGTCCGTCGCCACCAGGTCCCGCCCGACTCGATCGTGGCCAACCTGGCCGCCGCCCGGGACGCCGTGGAACGCTACGAGCAGGAGGCGGCCAAGCTTCACGGTCCGGTCCCCGCCGATGACGTCCGGGCGGCGCTCCTGTTCGAGCTCGAGCGGGCCGGCCGGGCCCTGGAGATGACCAGCCATGGCTGTGAGTTGCTGGCCGCCGCCCGGAGCGGCTATCGCGAGCTGGAGGCCCAGACGGCCGTCAAGCGGGGCTACCTGAACGCCCTCCACGCCCGCGAGGCGATCGCCCGGCACGCAGCCGACCTGGCCTCGGGCCGGACACTCCAGGAACGGCGCTGGCTGTCCAGCCGGCTGGACGACTGAGGGCCGGCCCAGAACGCTCCGGAACGGCCCGGAACCCCCGTATCTGGTGGTATCGTTAGGTCGACACCACAAGCCGTTGTGGTCGCAGCAGCATGGAGCAGGATGCGCTGTCCACAGTGCGGCGAGCGCGAAACGCGCGTCGTCGACTCCCGAGATCTCGATGACGCCGCCACGATTCGGCGCCGTCGCGAGTGCGCCGCGTGCAGCATGCGGTTCACCACGTATGAGCGGACCGAGGCCGCCCGGCTGATCGTGGTCAAGCGCGATGGTGTGCGCCAGGAGTTCGACCGGGACAAGCTGGCCAGCGGCCTGCGCAAGGCCCTGACTCGCCGGCCGGTCGCCGAGCAGGCCGCCGAGCAGGCCGCCGACTCGATCGAGATCGAGCTGCGGGCGGCCGGCGTGACCGAGGTGCCATCGCAGCGGATCGGGACCCTGGCCATGGAGCGCCTGCGCGGGATCGACCAGATCGGCTACATCCGCTTTGCCAGCGTCTATCAGTCGTTCGAGGACCTGGCCGACCTCAAGCGCGAGGTCGACAGCCTGTATGCCACCCGGGACGACGGGAGCCTGGCCCGATGAGCGTCCTGTCCGACCGCGATATCCGGGCGGCCATCGAGGCCGGCGACGTTCGGGTGGATCCGTACGACCCGCGCGATCTCCAGCCCTCGTCGGTGGACCTCCACCTGGACCGCAGCTTCCGGGTCTTCCGCAACAACCGATACGCCTATATCGACGTGCGCACCCCGCAACCCGACCTGACCGAGCTGCTCCGGGTGGACGATGACGAGCCATTCATCCTCCATCCCGGCGAGTTCGTGCTGGGCCAGACGGTCGAGTGGGTGGAGCTACCCAACGACCTCGTCGCCCGGCTCGAGGGCAAGAGCTCGCTGGGCCGGCTGGGCCTGCTGATCCATTCCACGGCCGGCTATGTCGATCCCGGCTGGAAGGGCAACCTGACCCTCGAGCTGTCGAACGTGGCCAACCTGCCGATCGCCCTGTACTACGGCATGCGCATCGGCCAGATCAGCTTCTTCCGGATGAGCTCGGCCGTCGACCGACCGTATGGCTCGGCCTCGCTTGGCTCCAAGTACCAGGGCCAGTCGGAGCCCACCGCGTCCGCCTTCCACCGCGACTTCGCCGAGGCCCGTTCGCACGATCAGCCGCCCGACGGACCTACCCCGCCGGTCGCGCCGGGGGAGCCGTCACGGGCCTGAACGACGCGGTCAGCTGGTCGGCCGACCTGGGTGGCGGCGTCCGGGTCGCGCTGATCCAGGCCGGGACCTTCTGGTCCGATGCCGGTGCGCTGTTCGGACCGGTCCCGCGGATCCTGTGGGATCGGCTGGTGGCCGATGAGATCAGCCCCGATCATCGCCTTGGCCAGGCCCTCAACTGCCTGCTGATCGAGACGCCCGCCGGGCGCGTCCTGGTCGAGACCGGGATCGGCGAGCGGATGAACGACAAGGCCCGCCAGATGCGTGCTTACTCAGGCGATCCGATCCTGCCGGCCCTCCGGGCGGCGGGCTTCGATCCCGCCTCGGTCGACGTGGTGGCCATGAGCCACCTCCATTTCGACCATGCCGGCGGGCTCCTGGATGCGAGCGGCGGGCGAGCCTTTCCGCGGGCCGTCATCGTCGCCCAGCGGGCGGAATGGGAGATTGCCCTGGGCACCAACAGCCGGCTGGTGGCCAGCTATGACCAGCCTGAGCTGCGCCTGGTCCGGGACTGGGGTGCGCAGGGCTGGGCCGACGGCGAACGCGAGATCCTGCCCGGCGTCACGGTCGTCCCGACCGGCGGCCACTCCGCCGGCCACCAGGCCGTGGTGGTCCGCGGCCAGGGCTCGGGCGCCGGCCGGCCGCTGGCCTTCCTGGGCGACCTGGCGATGCGCCCGTGGAGCGCCAACCCGCGCTGGATCACGGCCTTCGACGATTTCCCGCTGGACTCGGTCCAGGTCAAAGGTGAGCTCTTCCGGCAGGCTGCCGCCGAGGACTGGACGATCGTCCTGAGCCATGAGCCGCGCCGGCCGATCGGCCGGATCGTCCCTGACCGCGACCGCTACATCTATGAGCCGGCCGGAGCCGACGGGTCCACGTAGGGCAGGATCTGCGCGATATAGGTCCGTGCCTGGGCCTGGCTGAGGGGCCCGTTGACGACGGCCCGGACCAGGCCATTGGCGTCGACGAAGATCTGGGTCGGCAGGGCGTACACGCCGTACAGATCCTTGACATCGCCGATCAGGTCGGCCGCGATCGTGTACTCCAAGTCGTAGCGCTGGGCATAGGCGTTCACGTCGGCCGCCGTGGACTCCTTGACGCTGATCCCGATCACGTCGAGACCCTGGGCACGGTAGGCCTGGTCCATGGCCCGCAGGATGGGAGTCTCTGCCTGGCACGGCGCACACCAGCTGGCCCAGAAGTTGATCCAGACACCATGGCCGCGATGGTCGGCCAGGCGGACCGGCCGGCCGGTCACGTCCAGGAGCTGCCAGGTGCTGCCGTCGGAGCGCATGCCGGCCAGGTCGGGTGCCAGCGAGCCCGGCTTGAGCCCCACGGTCGGTGATCCGACGAGGTAGGCGGTCGGCTGGGGGTTGACCTGGGCCGGCGGGTTGATCGAGCCCAGGGGCGTCGTCACCGCGGCAAGCAGTACGCCGGCAATGACCACCACCAGGACCACCCCAACCAGCTGGCGGGCACTGAACGGACCGACCACGCCGCGCTTGGCGGGCTGGTGTTCGAACGCCGGCCGGGGCTCGCTCACTCAGATCGCCGTGAGGAAGGTGAAGTAGCGGGGGACCAGGATGAGCCAGTCGAGGAGCATCGCCAGGCCGATCGCAACGACCAGGAGCCCGCCGACCAGGGTCACCGCCCGGCCGTGCCTGACCAGCGGCCGGAGGAGGGCCGGTGCGCGGTCGTACAGGACGCCCAGGACCAGGAAGGGGATGCCCAGGCCAAGGGTGTAGCCAACCAGCAGGACGCCGCCCGTGAGCGCCCCGTCGGAGGTGGCGGCGAGGGTCAGGATTCCGCCCAGGATCGTCCCGATGCAGGGCGTCCAGCCTACCGCGAAGATCACGCCCAGGCCGAATGACGCAAGCCAGGCGTGGCCCGAGCCGGTCAGAAGGGCGCCCAGCCGGTCACCAAGTGACGAACCCGCACCCGCTGGGAGCGGTCGGCCGATCAGGCTGCCGCCGGTGGATGTTGCCAGCGCCGAGGCGCCTCCAGCCAGGAGCGGCTGCCAGGTCCGCTGGAGCCGTTGAATGGTCAGGATCCCGGCCAGGTTCAGGCCCATCACGACCAGGACGGCCCCGCCGA
>JBBRIV010000089.1:0-10566 GCA_038220425.1 Candidatus Limnocylindrales bacterium | reverse complement strand
TGGTGGGTCGGCCTGGTGGCACTGGCCGTGGCCAGCCTGCTGTTCCTGCCGCTGTGGACCCAGTACGTCACCGTGATGCTCAACGCCCGGGTTGGCTCGGGCATCCTATATTCACTGGGCGAGGTGCCCTTCCTGGTGATCCCGCTCGTCGCCTGGGCAGCTCGTCAGCATCGCCCAGCTCTGGGCACGCCTGGCCGCACCCCAGCTCAGAGGATCCCAACCTGATGGCTGGTCGTCGGCCAGGCCCATCTGCACGTGGCTGGCATTGACTTCCACATCCTCTGTGCCGGCGGCTTCATCAGCCCTCAGGCGGAAGGCCAGCCGGGTCCTCCCAACCACGATCATCGGCCTGGTCGGGCTGTTCCTGGTCGTGGAGCTGTGGGCCGCGACCCAGCCCGGCGGGCTCCTGACTGGACCACCTGGGTTCGACCTGGAGACCTACCTTGGGGCAGCTCGTCGGTTCCTGGCCGGCGGCGGCTTCTACCCGGACTACCAGCTCGACGGGCCGTACCTCATTGGCACCCGGGAGATCCTGTACCCGCCGATCGCCCTGGTCCTGCTGGTCCCGTTCACCGTGCTGCCGGCCGTCCTGTGGTGGGTCATTCCGCTGGGGATCACCGGCTGGGTGATTGCCTGGCACCGTCCATCGCGCTGGGGAGTGGCCCTCATGCTGGTCCTGCTCCTGCCGCCGGCACCGCTCGACTTCCACTTCTCCGACGAGCTGAAGCTGATCGTCACGGGCAACCCGGGGATGTGGGCGATGGCGGCCATCGCCGCCGGGACGCGCTGGTCCTGGCCGGGTGCCCTGGTCCTGCTCAAACCATCGCTCCTGCCGTTCGCTGTGATCGGCATCCGGACGCGCGGCTGGTGGCTGACCCTGGCGACCATGGCCGGCGTCTCGGTTCTCCTCCTGCCGCTCGTGGGTCAGTACATCACCGTCCTGCTGAACGCACGCGGCCCGCGAGCGGGGCTCCTCTACTCGATCACCGACCTGCCCCTGATGCTGATCCCGGTGGTGGCCTGGCTCAGCGGCAGGCAGCGCCGGGCTCGCGCGCCGCTTCCGGCGCAACCGGCCCAGGCTCTCTGACCAGGAGCGCGGCCGCCAGGATCGCCAGGGCATAGAGCGGCAGCAGGAAGCCGGTCGCGACTGGCGACAGGGCGACCATGACCAGGCTGAAGTTCGGGGCGCGTTTGAGCAGCCCGGGCACGGCCAGGGCCGCCGGCAGGACCGAGTAGGTCCCGGCGTAGGGGGCGATCAGGATTCCGGCCGTGGCGGCCCAGGCGATCCCAGTCTCCTTCGAGCGGCGCAGGAGGACCCACACCAGGCCCACGGTTGTGACCGCCGCGACTGGCAGCCACAGCTCGGGAACGACGGCCGTCACGCCGTGGTTCCCGGCGAACGGCGCGGCGAAGCGGGTGCCACCCCGGAGCGCCTTGAACCAGTCGAGATACGCCCCTGGACCCACCAGTACGGCCGCCAGCCCGGTCGCGGCCAGGCCGGTCAGGACCGTTCCGATCCAGGTTCGACGATGCCACACGAGCAGCCAGAGCAGGACGGGCAGGACCAGGGGCTTGGCAAAGGCCGCCGTCGCCAGCCCCAGCAGGACGCCGTTGCGGGCACGGTCACGGCCGAGCATCGCCGGGACCATGGCGCCGACCAGCAGCACGTTCGTATTGCCCAGCATCACGTCGTGCAGGAAGGGCAGCGACAGCACGAGCATCAGGACGGCGGCCGCCTTCTGGGCGGGCCGGCCGTCGCGGGCAATGGACATGACCGCGGCCACGGCAATCAGGATCTTGACCAGGGCGAAGGCGATGCTCACGACCATGAAGTCGAGGTGGGTCAGCGGAATCGAGACGATCGCGGCAAGGGGCGGGTATAGGAAGCGCGAATCCGCGTAGATCGGCTGGCTGCCGGCCAGCCGGGTGGCGGCGTCCACCGCCAGGCCCAGGTCGATCCCCCACCAGCCCGGCCCGCCGGCGGGGTCGATGAAGACCCACCGGGCGAACTCACCCAGGCCGAAGATCACGACGAACACGGTCACCGCGAACCAGGCCATCCGCCGCCGAGGATTGAGTCCCATGGGCGGAGAGTACCGTTAGGTCAATCCTGCGGCCCCCTGACCTGCGTACACTCGGCCGCCGGACCAACGAATGCTGGAGATCGCCGCGGACATCCTGGAGCAGGCGCGAGCCCTGGCCCTGCGCCACCGGCGCACGGTCCGGGACGCCCTCATCGTGATCGGCCTGGCCAGGGCCGCCTACTACTACCTGGGCCAGGCAATCCATCCGTGGGACGTCCTGGGTACCGACGCGCGGGCTTACTGGCAGATCGACCTGGCCCACCCGTACCTCCATTCGGGTGTCGGCGATCTCGCGACCTACCTCTACTCGCCGGCCTTCGCCCAGGTCATGGCCCCGTTCTCGGTGCTGCCCTGGCCAGTCTTCCTGGCGGGCTGGACGGTGCTCCTCGTGGCCATCCTGGCCTGGCTGGTCAAGCCCTGGCCGTGGGCCCTCCTGATCCTCTTCCTGCCGATCAGCTACGAGCTGTTCGTCGGCAACATCCACCTGCTGATCGCCGCTGCATTGGTGGTGGGGCTGCGCAAGCCGGGCGCGCTGGCGCTCCCGATCCTGACCAAGATCACGCCGGGAATCGCAGCTCTGTGGTTCCTGGTCAGGCGCGAATGGCGGAACCTGGCCATCTCCGTGGGGGTGACCCTGGCCATCGTGGCCGTCTCGTTCGTCCTCCAGCCGGCCGCCTGGTTCGACTGGATCAACTTCCTCATGGCATCGTCGTCGCGCAGCGACGTGCTCATTCCGCGGGTGATCGTGGGCCTCCTGCTGGTCGCCTTCGGAGCCGCCACGGGGCGGGCCTGGCTGGTCCCGATCGCGGTCTGGATCGCCCTGCCGGTGGTCTGGATCAATGCCTGGGTGATCCTGCTGGCTTCGATCAGGCTCTACCACGACCAGCAGCCGGCTCGCACCGTGCAGCCGGCGGCCGCTGGATAGGACCTCTGACCCAGGCCGTTGGTACTGGTCGAAAGAACCATGACCCGGTGCTACGGTGCACCGGATGCGCACCGCCTTCGGTTTGTTCGCCCTTGCGCTCAGCGTACGGGTCCTGCTCGTGCTGCTCTACCCGGATCCGGCGTACGTTGATTCGTACTACTACGTCAACGTCGCCCGGGCCCTGAGCGCCGGTCATGGCTTCTCGATCGACTTCATCTGGACGTTCGTGGACGTGGGTGGCCACCTGCCCGCCGACCCGGTCCTGCCGATCGCGAGCAACGCCCACTGGATGCCCCTGGCCAGCCTGGTCCAGGTTCCGTTCATCGTCATCCTGGGGGCCACCGCCTTCGCCTCGGCCCTGCCCTTCGCCCTGATCGGCGCCCTCGCGGCGCCCCTGACCTGGGCCTTTGCCCGTGAGGCGGGTTGCCGTCCGGCGGTTGCCCTGGGCGGCGCGATCCTGGTCGCGGTCCCGGCGGCCGCCACACCATTCATGGTCCAGCCCGATAACTTCGCTCTCTTCCAGGTCCTGGTCCTGGCCGCCCTGTGGCTTGGCGCCCGGGCGCTGCGCGGGGACGCCCGGGCCTTCGCCGCAACCGGAATCCTGGTTGGCCTGGCCACCCTGGCCCGCAACGATGGGGTCCTGGTCGGGGCCACCCTGGCCCTGGTCTGGGCCTGGTCGCGCCTGCGTGCGCGGCGAGCCCGTCGAGCTGGCCTGGCCGGCACGGACGTCCCGCGGGCCCTGCCCGTGTGGGCCGCCGTGGTGGCCGCCGGCTTGTTCGTGGCCGTGCTGGCGCCCTGGGAGCTCCGTCAATTGGCGGTCTTCGGCAGCCTCTCGCCGTCGTCGGCCACCGGCCGGATCCTGTTCATCAGCTCGATCGACCAGATGAACAGCATCACCGGCACGCCCACCCTGGGCACGTTCCTGGGCCAGGGCCTGGGTTCGCTGGTCGCCAGCCGGATCACCGGGTTCCTGCAGGCGATCACGATCTTCAGCGTGCTGGTCGGCGGGATCCTGCTTGCCCCATTCATGGTGGCCGGCCTGTGGCTGCGCCGGCACTCGCCCGACTTCCTGCCGTTCTTTATCTACGGCGCCCTGCTCTTCGCGTTTTCGGGCCTCGTCTCGGCAGTCCACGTGCCCAACGGCACTTTCATCCACTCGGGCGTGGCGCTGGCCCCCCAGGCCTACCTGCTGGCACTCGAGGCCGTGGTCGCCCTGGTCGCCTGGTTCGCCCGGCGCCGGCCCACCTGGAATGCCGCCAACGCCAGTCGTGTTTTCAGCGCTGGAATGGTTGGGATCACGCTCCTGGGGGCTGTCTACTTCACGACCAGCGTGCACGAGACCTGGGGCCGCGAGCGCGACCTTGACCAGGCTGTCGGAGCCGCCCTGGGCTCCCACGGTGCCGCCCCTGACGACGTGGTCATGAGCCTGGACACCGGCGCCATCAAGTACTGGACCGGTCACCCGGGCGTAGTCGCCCCGAACGATCCGCTGACCACGATTGAGTCCGTTGCCCAGGCCTATCACGTGCGCTGGCTGTACGTGGAACGCTCCAACGCCGTCACCGCCCTCGGACCGATCCTCGATGGCAGCGGCCGGCCCGGCTGGGTCGGTTCGGCGGTGTGGAGCGTGACCGGGACCAGCGCCACCACGGACGCGGGGCTGTACCCGATCTGCTTCAGCACGGCCGATCCGCGCTGCACCGTGGTCGCCCAGCTGGGCGGGACCGGCTCATGAGCTGGAGCCCAAGCCGGCGCGAGCTGTGGGGCACAGCCGGCCTGCTGTTCATCTTTGCCCTGATCGTGCGGGCGGCCTTTGCCCGGACGGTGCCCTTCCCGACGCCCGAGGACACCGCCTACTACGTGATGGTTGCCCGCAACCTGGTCACCGGCCACGGCCTGACCAGCGATGCCCTGTGGAGCTTCCAGACACCCCCGCTCGTCTTTCCCCGGCCGGCCTTCGAGGTCTGGCTACCCTTGCCGACGCTGATGATCGCCCTGCCGATGGCCCTCTTCGGGACCTCGTTCGCCGTCGCCCAGGTCCCGGCCATCCTCGTCGGTAGCCTGATCCCGGTCCTTGCCTGGCGGCTGGCCGGTGACGTTGCGACCGAGCTGGGCCTGCCGCCCGGCCGGGCCCGGACGCTCGCTCTGGGAGTGGGCCTGACCGCCTGCGTCGAGCTGCCCCTGGTCCTGTTCAGCGCCCTGCCCGACTCGACCAGCCTGTTTGGCGCGATTGTCCTGGGCGCCTGCCTGCTGATCACCCGCCTGTTGCGCGACCCCCGCGCGGCCCGCCTGGCCGATCCACGCCTGCTGGGCCTGGGCGTCCTGATCGGGCTGGCCGCCCTGGCCCGCAACGAGGCACTCTGGCTGGCCCTGGCCTGGGCCGGCCTGGCCTGGTTCACGACCCGCGATTCGAGCGGGGCCCGGCTGGCCCGGTCCGTCCGCTTCCGGCTGGTGGCCATTCCGGCGGCCGTTGCCCTGCTCGTCTTTGCGCCCTGGCTGGTCCGCGACTGGCTGGTCTTCGGCAATCCGCTGCCCGGCCAGGCCGCGACCAACGCCCTGTCGGTGACCGGCTTCGACATCTTTGCCTGGAGCACCCCGCCCACCCTGTCGCGCTACCTGGCGGTGGGCCTGGCCGGGTTGACCCAGATGCGCATCGACGGCCTGGCCCACAACCTGCTCAATGTGCTCCTGGTGCCGAGCTTCCCGATCGGCCTGATCGGCCTCCTCCGTCTGCCCTGGACGCTCCGCATCCGGGCCCTCCGGCCCCTGCTGGTCGTGTCGATGCTGACCTTCTGGGTGACCACCCTGGCCTTCCCGGTGGCGACCACCTGGGGCACGTTCCTGCACGCCGCCGGGCCGGTCCACGTCCTCCTGATCATCGCCTGCCTGCTGGCCCTGGACGCCCTCTTTGCCCGGATCAGCACCTGGCGCGGCTGGACCAACCAGGTGGCCTGGCTGGGAGCCACCCTCACGATCGGCACGGCCGTCCTGTTCAGCCTGACTCTCATCGGCTACGGCCGGCAGAGCTCCGACGTGGCCGCCCGCTACCGCGCCCTGGACAGCCAGATGGCGTCGATCGGCCGGCCGCTCAACGCCGCCGGCGGCCCGATCATCAGCGACTTCCCGATCTGGCTGGCCTACCAGGCCGGGGTCAACACGCTGGCTCTGCCCGACGAGCCACCAAGCTCGGTGCTGGACCTGGCGGCCCACTTCCCGGGGACCCACTACCTGGTCATCAGCGACGACCACGGCAGCTGGCCGGCCGTGCTGGCCGCCGGTGGCCCCAAGGCCGACTGCTTCCACGAGATCGTCCTGGGCACGCCGGCCGACCCGACCGCGGCCCGGGTCCTGGCCGGGACGCGGGTCTTCGAGATCGGGTGTGGGGCATGAGCAGCCCTCTATACTCGGCCGATATGGACGGCACGCACGCCGAGGCACGGGACGGGCGAATCGACGAGCTGCATGCCGAGGCCAAGGCGGCGGTTGGCTACGCTGCGAACATCGTCCGCCAGATCGCCGACCGCTATCGCCAGGTCCAGCACGAGGAAGTCGTCCGGCTGCAGACCCTGACCGACGAGCTGCGCGCCGAGCGACGCGCGCCCGGCCCAGCTGACGAGACCGGTTCGCCGGTCGATAGCGCCGCGGTGGCGGCCGAAACCGGTGCCGAGGACGGCCGGCGACGAGCCCTCCGGGTGGATGCCGACACCCTGACCCGGACCGCCGGCCAGCACCAGACCGAGCTCAACCGGCTGGACGTGGCGCTCAAGAGCCTCGAGCGGACGTGGCTCTTCCTGGAGCGCGACGACGCCAGCCTGATCGTCGACACGGCCGCGGTCGGGAGCACGATCGAGCTGAACATGCGCGTCGTGGAAGCCCAGGAATCAGAGCGCCTGCGCCTGGTCCGGGAAGTCCACGACGGTCCGGCCCAGGCGCTCTCCAATGCGATCTTCCAGATCGACTATGTCGGCCGGGTCATCGGTGAGAACCCGGCGGCGGCCCAGCGCGAGCTTGAGCTGCTCGGCGAACGCCTGCGCCGCGAGCTGGCCGACGTGCGCAACTTCATGAGCCAGCTCCGGCCGGCACTCCTGGCCGAGGTTGGCCTGGAGGGCGCCCTGGGCGAAGCGGCCGAGACGTTCACCGCCCAGACCGGGATCGCCGTCGTGACCGACATCCAGGCAGTCGCCGGCCAGTTGACTGATTCGGCCCAGACTGCGGTCCTGCGGATCGTCCAGGAAGCGCTCCAGAACGTCCGCAAGCATGCCGCGGCCGGTACGGCCTCGATCTCGTCCCGGATGGACGGCCTGAATTGGGTCCTGGAGGTGAGCGATGACGGGCGAGGCTTTGACGTGGGCTCGATGGCGGCTCGCGGTCGGCGTAACTTTGGGCTCCAATTCATGCGCGAGCGGTCCGAATTGATCGGCGCTCGTTTCGAAGTCGGTTCCAGGCCCAATGGGGGCACCGTCGTAACCTTGGCCATCCCGCTCCAGAAGGAGATCGAATGAACGCACTGGACTATCCAGGTCCCGATCGGCGCCGTGGCGGCCCCGATCGCCGCACGATCGGCGAGGTCACCAAGATCCTGCTGGTCGATGACCACGCGCTGTTCCGGATGGGCATGCGCGGCCTGCTCGAGCGCGAGCCGGACTTCGAGATCGTTGGCGAGGCCCAGGACAGCCGGGGCGCCGTTGACCTGGCCATGGAGATGTCCCCGGACATCGTCCTGATGGACCTGTCCCTGCCGCCCCCCGGTGGTATCGAGACGACCCAGCGGATCAAGCGCGAGCTGCCCTCGGTGGGAATCATCGTCCTGGCCGTGAGCGAGGACGAGGACGCCCTGTTCGACGCGATCAAGGCCGGCGCGGCCGCCTTCATCCTCAAGGATGTCGGTCCGGACGACCTGGTCACGATCATCCGCCGGGTAACTGCCGGTGAGTACCTGATCAACGACAAGGTGTTCGCCAAGCCGGCCGTGGCCAGCCGCGTCCTCAAGGAGTTCCGGGAGCTGGCGGTGTACGGCCAGGAGGCCGCCCCGATCTTCGCCCCGCTGTCACCCCGCGAGGTCGAGATCCTGGACAACATCGCCCAGGGGATGACCAACAAGCAGGTCGCCTACGCGCTGTCGATCAGCGAGCAGACGGTCAAGAACCACATGTCCAGCATCCTGCGCAAGCTGAGCGTGAACGATCGAACCCAGGCCGTCGTCTACGCGATGCGCCAGGGCTGGATCAGGATGCCCGAGGATTGACCGACGCTGAGACCGGGGCGGCTCTCGATCCGGGCGGATTCGCCGACCGGATCGCCACCGAGATGGCCACCCTGGATTCGGAGCTGACGGAGATCGAGCTGCTGGTCCAGCAGGCGCGCTCCGAAGCCGATCGCCACGAGATGAAGCGGAGCCAGACCGCCGACCGCGTGGCGACGATGCGCGGCGCGGCCACGCCCAACACGGTCGACCTGGCCGAGGCCACCGGTCAGCTGGTCCAGCTGACCCGGCGGGCGGTGATGATGGAGTCGCAGGTCGACGTCCTGCAGGGCAAGCAGAAGGCCCTCGGGCGCTATCGCCAGGCACTCGAACGCTACGGCGCCGAATTGCGCGGAGTGGCGGTCGGTGGTGGCTGGTCGGCAGCCGGTGGACACGCCGGCGGATTGGCCGGCGGATTGGCCGGCGGACTGGCGGCGCTGGGCCCCGGGGCCGGGCCCGACGACGGCGACCTGCCGGCAGCCGTGTCTCGCCTGATCCTGACCGCCCAGGAAGACCTGCGCCGGGACATCGCCCGGGCCATGCACGACGGACCGGCTCAGAGCCTGACCAACATTGTCCTCCAGGCCCAGATCGTCGATCGACTGGTGGACCGCGATCCGGTTCTGGCCCGGGCCGAGGTCAAGGCCCTGATCGCGATGGTCCAGACCACCCTCGAGGCGACCAAGTCGTTCATCTTCGACGTCCGGCCGATGGTCCTCGACGACCTGGGCCTGGTGCCCACGATCCGACGAGCCGCCCGTGAACGCGGCCGGCGGGCCCAGGTGGTGGTCGACTTCGACTCACTAGGCAGCGACCGGCGGCTGGCCATGGAGCTTGAGAGCGGGATGTTCAGGATGATCGACCAGGCCCTGGCCGGCTACCTGGCCACGGCACCCCAACGGGTCGTCATCCGGCTGGATTGGGCCGACCAGGTCGAGGCCCGGATCGCCGCCGTGTCCGACCTTCCGGCTGCCAAGCCCGACGAGGCCCTGCCGGCCGTGGACGCCACCACCCCGGCCCACCTCGCCCAGATGATCGGCGAGCGGCGCTCGACACCGTCCGCGGAGGTCGCTGCAGCGCCAGACCACGCCCTGCCGGCCAAGGCCTGGCGGGAGATCCTCCAGCGGGCCGGCACCCTGGGTGTCGTGGCCGAGCTGCTGGCGGGCGGCACCGAGGTCCGGCTGGTGACCCAGGCAACGATCGACGAGGGGCCGGCCGAGCCGCCGCCCGCCGCGGCCGCTGCGCCGCTTGACGAAGTCTGACCGAGCCGCCCGGCGCCCGCATGGCTGAGCCGGCTGAGCCGTCTCGACGGCGCAGGCCGGTGGGCCCCACTGTCGATTACGCCCTGGTGGGCCTCCTGACCCTGGCCTTCGTGGCCATCCTGCTGATCTTCTTCCGTGACCAGGTGGCCACGATCCTGGCCTGGATCACCCGCCTGATCGGCTGACCCGCCGAACGGACCACCATGATTGGTACCAATGACCTAATCGACGGGCGGGAGCCCCGGACGTATGTTTCCCCTGCCCTCGATCGGGGGTGTGGACTAATCAGGAGGCATCTTCAGATGCAGCTCATCAACACGTTCCTCGCGCGGCTGAACCGCGACGAGGAAGGCCAGGGCCTCGCCGAATACGCCCTGATCCTCGCCCTGATCGCCATCGTCGCGATCATCGCCCTGATCTTCCTGGGCGGCCAGGTCTCCAAGATCCTCAGCACCGTCGGCAACTCGGTCTAGGACCGCCCGCTCGGCCCGCTATGGGCCGAGACCGCACATTGATCGACGCCGAACCGAGTAATCGGTTCGGCGTTCGGCGTTTCAGGCCATTGACAGCCTGAATCCCGGGCCTCTACCGTAACCCGGCCCTGGCCCTCTGGCCACGGGACTTCTGAGGGAAGGAGGTTTCCGCCACAGTGACGACCTACATCTCCGCACTTATCAGCTCATTCCAATCTGACGACGAAGGCCAGGGCCTGGCCGAATACGGCCTGATCCTGACCCTGATCGCGATCGTCGCGATCATCGCCCTGATCGTCATCGGCGGGCAGCTGTCGAAGATGCTCAGCAACGTCGGTAACTCGGTCTGACACCGCGATCCGACCCATAGGTACCACCAATGGGGGTCTTGACAGGCTCCCGGTGGCCTCTCTACCGTAACCCAGCCCTCGCCGGGAACGGCGACGGGACTCTGAAAGAAAGGAGGTACGAACCACATGACGAGCTACATCTCTGCACTTATTGCGTCGTTCCGATCGGACGACGAGGGACAGGGCCTGGCCGAGTACGCCTTGATCCTCGCCCTCATCGCCATCGTTGC
>JBBRIV010000088.1:0-10720 GCA_038220425.1 Candidatus Limnocylindrales bacterium | reverse complement strand
CTGTGGGGGCTCATCTTCGTGGGCTTCATCGCTTTCTTTGCCGGGCTCGCCAAATGAACCTGCTCGACCTTGTCGGCGTGCTGGTCAGCGTCGTCGTGATCATCTACCTGCTCATCGCCCTGTTCCGGGCGGAGGAGTTCTAAGTCGTGTCCCTGCCCGCCCTGCCCGACCTCATCCTGGCCGCCAGCATCCTGGTTGCCTGTCTCATCGGCACGCCTGTCCTGGGTACCTACATGGCCCAGGTCCTCGACGGCGAGCGAACCCTCCTGTCGCCGATCGGCGGGCGGGTCGAGCGCGGGATCTACCGGCTGGCCGGGGTCAAGCCGGACGTGGAGCAGAGCTGGGTCGGCTATGCCGTGGCCCTGATTGCCTTCTCGGTCGTATCGATCGCGGTCGTGTACTTCTTCCAGCGGCTGCAGGCCAGCCTGCCCTTGAACCCGACCGGTGCCGCCAACGTCAGCCCGGACCTGGCCTTCAATACCGCGGTCAGCTTCACGACCAACACGAACTGGCAGAACTACGCCGGCGAGACCGGCGTTTCGCACCTGACCCAGATGGCCGCCCTGACCGTCCAGAACTTCGTCTCGGCGGCCGTGGGCATTGCCGCGGCAGTTGCCCTGGTGCGCGGCCTGGTCCGCCACGGATCGGCCACGATCGGCAACTTCTGGGTGGACCTCACCCGGATCGTCCTGTACGTGCTCCTGCCGATCTCGTTCGTGATCGCCCTCGTCTTCGTGTCGCAGGGCGTGATCCAGACGTTCGCCGGGCATGTCTCGGTAACCACCCTGGGCGGCGGGAGCCAGACGCTCGGCCTGGGACCGGTGGCCTCGCAGGAGGCGATCAAGCAGTTCGGGACGAACGGCGGCGGATTCTTCAACGCCAACTCGGCCCATCCCTTCGAGAATCCCAACGGGCTGACCGACTGGCTGGCTGTCTTCCTGCTCCTGATCATCCCGTTCGCCCTGACCTTCACCTTCGGCCGGATGGCCGGCGACGCCCGCCAGGGCTGGGTCCTGCTGGCCACGATGGCCATCCTCGTGGGGGTCGGGGCGCTCGTCGCGATGAGCGCCGAGGCACGTGCCAACCCGGCCTTCCCGTCGGGGGTCAGCCAGGCGTTGGGCAACATGGAAGGCAAGGAGGTCCGCTTCGGGACCGGCGCCAGCGGGCTCTTTGCCGCGGCCACTACGGCCACCAGCACCGGCGCGGTCAACTCGATGCACGCCAGCTTCACGCCGCGCGGCGGGCTGGTCCCCCTGTTCCTCATCCAGCTCGGCGAGATCGTGCCCGGCGGTACCGGCTCGGGCCTGTACGGGATCCTGGTCTTCGCGATCCTGGCCGTGTTCATCGCCGGGCTGATGGTCGGCCGCACGCCGGAGTACCTGGGCAAGAAGATCGAGGCCTACGAGATGAAGATGGCCCTCGTCTTCGTGCTGGTCGCGGCGGCCAGCATCCTCCTGTTCACGTCGCTGGCCGTGGCCACGCCCGAAGGCCTGGCTGGCCCGGCCACGGCCGGCCCGCACGGCTTCACCGAGATCCTGTACGCCTACTCGAGCCAGACCGGTAATAACGGCTCGGCCTTCGCCAGCCTGTCGGGCAACAGCCCCTTCTACAACCTGACCGGGGCGTTCGCGATGCTCCTTGGTCGGTTCGGGATGATGCTGCCGATCCTGGCCATCGCCGGATCGATGGCCGGCAAGCGCCGGGTTGCCCCATCCCTGGGCACCTTCCCCACCACCGGACCCATGTTCGTGGGCCTGCTGATCGGGGTGATCCTGATCGTCGGCGCCCTCACCTACTTCCCCGCACTCGCCCTCGGCCCGATCGTCGAGGAGCTGATCCGGGGCACCGGGAGGCTCTTCTGATGACCGACTCCAGCCTGCGGGCCGTGATCGATACTTCGCGCGGGACCCGCCGCGCTCAGCGCGCCGAGGGCGAGTCCGGCTCGGACGGCGCCCGAGGCTCGGGCAATGCCGGTGGCACGGGCGGCCGAAGCCGAAGGGGCGGCATCCTCGATCCCAAGCTGCTCCGGGCGGCCCTGCCCGAGTCGGTTCGGAAACTGGACCCGCGCGAGCTGGTCCGCAACCCGGTCATCTTCGTGGTCGAGCTCACCGCGGCCCTGGTCACCCTGGTCTTTGCGGCCGACCTGCTCAGCGGGACCTCGTCCGCGACCGAGATCGGACGCTCGCCCGGCTTCGAATTCCAGATCGCGGCGTGGCTGTGGTTCACGGTCCTCTTCGCGACCTACGCCGAGGCGCTGGCCGAGGCTCGCGGCCGGGCCCAGGCGGCCTCGCTGCGCAAGACCCGTTCCGAGACGCCGGCCAACCGGCGCACGGCCGACGGCAGTCTCGAGTCGGTTGGCTCGACCGAGCTCCGGCTCGATGACATCGTGGTCGTCCACGAAGGCGAGACGATCCCCGGCGACGGCGAGGTCGTGGCCGGCGTGGCCTATGTCAACGAGGCGGCGATCACGGGCGAGTCGGCGCCCGTCCTCAAGGAACCAGGGACCGACATTCGGAGCAGTGTCACCGGCGGCACCCAGGTCACGAGTGACGAGCTGACGATCCGGATCACGGCCAATCCCGGCGAGACCTTCCTCGACCGGATGATTGCCCTCGTCGAAGGCGCCAAGCGCCAGCGCACGCCCAACGAGATCGCCCTGTCGATCCTGCTGTCCGGGCTGACCCTGGTCTTCGTGCTGGCCGTGATCACCCTCCGCCCGTTCGGCCAGTACGCCGGGACGACCCTGGGGATCGTGGTCCTGGTGGCCCTCTTCGTGTGCCTGATCCCGACCACGATCGGCGGGCTCCTGTCGGCCATCGGGATCGCCGGCATGGACCGGGTGGCCCGCTTCAACGTGCTGGCCATGAGCGGCCGGGCGGTCGAGGCCGCCGGCGACGTGGATGTCCTCCTCCTGGACAAGACCGGCACGATCACCTTCGGCAACCGGCTGGCGTCGCGGATCGTGGCCCTGCCCGGGGTGACCCAGTTGCAGGTCCTTGAGGCGGCCCTGCTGGCCTCACTCCAGGACGAGACCCCCGAGGGCCGTTCGATCGTGACCCTGGCCGCCAATGGCGTCGCCCAGGCCCGGCTGGACGAGCTCCAGGCGCTCATCGCCGAGACAATTCCGTTCAGCGCCGAGACCCGCTCGAGCGGGGTCAAGCTCCACGACGGCACGATCATCCTCAAGGGCGCCGTGGACTCGATCAAGGCCGACCTGGCGGTTGCTCCGCCGGCGGTGCTGGGCGTCCTGTCCGACGAGATCGCCGGCGCCGGCGCCACGCCCCTGGCGATCCGCCATGGCAACGTCCTGCTGGGCGTGATCGAGCTCAAGGACACGGTCAAGCCCGGTCTTGCCGAGCGCTTTGCCGAGCTTCGCCGGATGGGCATCCGGACGATCATGATCACCGGCGACAACCCGCTGACGGCCAAGACGATCGCGGCCGAGGCCGGCGTGGATGATTTCGTGGCCCAGGCCCGGCCCGAGGACAAGATCGCAATCATCCGGCGCGAGCAGGCCGCAGGCCACCTCGTGGCGATGACCGGCGACGGCACGAACGACGCGCCCGCCCTGGCCCAGGCCGACGTTGGGGTGGCCATGAACAGCGGCACCTCGGCCTCCAAGGAGGCGGCCAACATGGTCGACCTCGATTCGGACCCGACCAAGCTGATCGAGGTCATCGCGATCGGCAAGCAACTGCTGATCACCCGCGGTGCGATCACCACGTTCTCGATTGCCAACGACGTGGCCAAGTACTTCGCGATCGTGCCGGCGATGTTCATCACCGCCTACCCGGAGCTTGGCTCGCTCAACATCATGGGCCTGGCCACGCCCCAGAGCGCGATCCTCTCGGCGGTCATCTTCAACGCCCTGGTGATCATCGCCCTGGTCCCGCTGTCCCTGCGCGGGGTGGCCTACCGGGCGGCCCCGGCGGCCGAGCTGCTCCGGCGCAACCTGCTGATCTACGGACTGGGCGGAATCCTGGCCCCATTCATCGGAATCAAGCTGATCGACCTGATCGTCAGCGGGCTTCGGCTCGCCTAGGAGTTTGGCAATGCGCTCTGCCCTGACCCAAGCCATCCGGCCCGCACTGGTCGTCATGGCCGCCCTGACCCTGATCACCGGCCTGGCCTATCCGGCGGCCGTCACCGCCGTCGCCCAGATCGCTTTCCCCGATCAGGCCAACGGCTCTTTGGTCGTCGTCAACGGGACCGCCGTTGGCTCGACCCTCATCGGCCAGACCTTCACCGACCCGAAATACCTGTGGGGACGGCCGTCGGCGGCCGGCGCCGGCTACGACGGCGAGGCCTCGGGCGGCTCGAATCTCGCGTCGACCAGCCACAAGCTGATTGACCGGGTCACCGCCTCGCTGGCCCAGTGGCAGGCCGCCAACGGCAATGCGCCCGTGCCGGTGGATCTCGTGACCACCTCGGCTTCTGGCCTCGATCCGGATATCAGCCCGGCCGGCGCCGCCTATCAGGTCGCCCGGATCGCGGCAACCCGGGGCCTCAGCCCGGCCGCCGTCCAGGCCATCATCGATCGACACACCAGCGGAGCCCTGCTGGGCTTCCTGGGCGAGCCGTCGGTCAACGTCCTGCTGGTCAACCTGGACCTGGATGGGCTGCTCAAGTGAGCGAGCGCACGGGCGACGGGCGTACGGGCGACGGGCGGCCCACCGCCGACCAGATGCTGGCCCGGGTGGGCGCCGCCGAGCGGGATCCTGAGCGAGCCGACGGCCGGGGCCGCCTGCGCGTCTACGTGGGCATGGCACCGGGCGTGGGCAAGACCTTCTCGATGCTCCAGGAAGGCCATCGCCGGACCGAGCGCGGGACCGATCTCGTGGTGGGCTTCGTGGAGACCCACGGCCGGCGGCGAACCGCCGAGCTGACCGAGGGCCTGGAGATCGTGCCCCGCCGACGGATCGAATACCGGGGCGTGGTGGTCGAGGAGATGGACACCGAGGCGGTCATTGCCCGCCATCCGCAGGTCGTCCTGGTGGACGAACTGGCCCACACCAACGCGCCGGGATCGCCCCGGGCCAAGCGCTGGGAGGATGTCGAGGCACTCCTCGACGCCGGGATCGACGTGATCTCCACGTGCAACGTCCAGCACCTCGAATCCCATGCCGATGCCGTCGCCACGATCACCGGAGCGCCGGTCAACGAGCGCCTGCCCGACGCGGTCCTGGCCGAAGCCGACGAGGTCGACCTGGTCGACATGAGCCCGGGCGCACTGCGCCAGCGCATACGCCACGGCAACGTCTATCCACCCGACCGAGCCCGGGTGGCCCTCGACCGCTTCTTTACCGAGGCCAACCTGACGGCCCTCCGCGAGTTCTCGCTGCGCTTCGTGGCGGAGCGCGTGGACGAGCAACTCGAGGGGATCGCCGGAGCCCAGGGCCGGGAGATCGTGACCACCCACGATCGGGTCCTGGTTCTCCTGGACGGGCGTGCTTCCACCGGCCGGGCCGTGCGCCGCGCGGCGGCCATTGCGGCGGCCTTGCGGGCGCCCCTGCTGGGCGTGATCGTCGAGACACCGGCCGCGGCCCGGCGCACGTTCGACCAGGCCCGCGATCTCCAGGAACGGGTCGACGATGCGGTCGACCTGGGCCTGGAGGTGATCACGGTCAGCGCCCCCGACATGGTCAGCGGGCTGCTGGACGTGGCCGTCCGGCGCGGTTCGACCCATATCGTCCTGGTCCAGGACGACCGCGGGGCCATGGGCCGGCTGCGTCACGCCTCAACCGCCGAGGAACTCCTCGCGCGACTGCCCAACCTGGAGGTCCACCTCGTCGCCGCCGCGAGCCCTGAGACCCGGCCAGCCCGCGGTTGAGGTCGTTCGCGACCCATTCGCTACCCACGACCCGACCGAAATAGGTCGGATGCCCGATGGACGCGGCGGCACGCCAGCATCAACGATGAGCGCGGGGATTAGCCACGCGGCCGGGACCGCTGGAGGAATCAACACTTGGCTGACGCGCGCCGCCGAGTCAATGCTCACTGCCCAGGGTGTGGTGCGGTCGAATGGTTCGGCAACCACCGGGCGATCATCAATGGCCCGCAGGGCACGTTGAGATGCGTCGACCTGCCCGGCGTCGCCGAGGATGAATGGCTGTGCAACCGCTGCGGCCGCAAGGAACGACCGTCCAGTCAGCTGTGGCTGACCCTCGACGACGTGGCCGCCGAAGCAGGTTCGCTGGCCGCCCGCTGAGTCTTCCTGGGGCGGCGGCGCCAGGGCGCCCGGGCCCCTGATTGACAGATACTGGTGCCAGCCGCCGTATGGTCGGTCGTTCGGTGCTCGGCGCCGTTAATCGACCAACTCTGACCCGATTCGTGCTCAGCTCCGTGTTCGCGTCGACCCGTTTCGACCAATTTGGGGCCGCGAGCGCCCATAACGCGGCTGGTGGTGGTCGTTGTCACAAACCGGCAGCGTTCGGGCGCCGAAACGCTCCGCCACCCGCCGGCCGGGCCCAGGGTCGGGTCCAAATCGCCAAATCGTTCGCTGGCGGAGCCTTACGACAGAGGCGGGCCAGACGCGACACCGATTCGCCGGATCGAGTCGGCCATGCGCGCTCGGATCGTGCTCAGCATGCGGCCCGATCGGCGGAATTGGCCAATGTTCGGACCGTGGTTCCTGCGTAAGAGTCCCTGGGCGGACGATTTGGTGATTCGGGGGCCACTGCTGGGCGCGCAGGGCGCCGAAGAGTACATCCACCGGCGCCGAGCGCCGGGCGCCGAAACGCCGCCCAAGCCGGTATTGGGCTATGCCTGTAAGACCGGCAGCCTTCGGTTGGCGATGACCGGCCGGGCGCCAACCTCGCGTTGCGAGGTGGCGGGTGCCATCTCGGCGGCGAGCTCCCCGAAGCGTGCGACCGCCTCGGGCCGGAGCCGGTAGTAGATCCAGTTGGCCCGGCGCTCCCCGACCACCCAGCCCGCGTCGCGCAGGACCTTGAGATGGTGCGAGACCGTTGGTTGGAGCACGTCACAGCAGGCACTGAAGTCGCACGCGCAGACCTCTGGAGCATCGCTCAGCTGGCGAATGATGGCCAGCCTGGTCGGGTCGGCGGCGGCCTGCAGGAGCAACACGTCGGGGTCGGTCTGGCGCTTCATTCAGGTACTGTATTGACAAGTGTCTATATCGTCAAGTATCAATACGACGACGAAACGCCAGCTCGAACATGAGGAGACCCGGATGACCGACCAGATCCACGAGGTCGTTCGCGAGCGCTATGCCCATTCGGCCGTCCACGTCCTCTCCACTGGGACCCCGTCGAGCGTCGGCGAACCCGGAATCGGTGGCCAGCTGTACAGCGAGCTCGAGCGCGCTGCCCTGCCCGATGCGGCTGTCCTGGCCTCGCTCGGCTGCGGCAATCCCACCGCGATCGCCGATCTGCGTCCGGGCGAGCGGGTCCTGGACCTCGGGTCCGGCGGCGGGATCGACGTCCTGTTGTCAGCCGCCCGGGTTGGGCCGAATGGCCGGGCATTCGGCCTGGACATGACCGACGAGATGCTCGTCCTGGCCCAGCGCAACGCCGCCGAATCCGGCGCGACGAATGTCGAGTTCCTGAAGGGCCAGATCGAGGCAATTCCGCTGCCGGCGGAGTCGATCGACGTGGTGATCAGCAACTGCGTGATCAACCTGGCCGCGGACAAGCCGGCCGTCTTCCGGGAAATGGCCCGGGTCCTCCGGCCGGGTGGCCGAATCGGGATCAGCGACATCGTCGCCGAGGACGACCTGACCGCGGATCAGCGCGCCGAGCGGGGCTCGTACGTGGGTTGCATCGCGGGCGCTTTGTCATTCGCCGAATACACGGCGGGTCTTGGCGCGGCGGGCTTCACCCAGATCTCGGTCACCTCGTCCCACCTCGTGAGCGACGGCATGCACAGTGCGATCGTGAAGGCGACCAAGTCGGCCGATGCCCGCTCGGCGATCGACCTCACGCCCAGGCCAACCCTCACTGACGCCGACGGCTGCTGCGGCGGCGGCTGCTGCTAGGAAGAGGCTGCTGCTAGGGAGTGCCCGGCTCAGCCAACGCCGGCGGTGCCAGACGTCGATACACGAAGACGGCGGCCACGGCGCCTAAGAAGGGCGCCGTCAGGTAGATCCACAGGTGGGCCAGGTCACCTGACACGACGGCCGGACCCAGCGAGCGAGCCGGGTTCATCGACGCGCCGCTGATCGGGCCGCCCACCAGCGACCCGAGGGCGACGGCGCCGCCGATGGCCAGGGCCGCCGTCTGGCCCACTTCCCGGGTATCGCTGGCCACGGCCACGATCACCAGCATCAGGACAAAGGTCAGCACGACCTCCCAGGCGAACGCCTGCAGATCGGAACCGGCCGGCTGGGTCACGCCGAGCGGCGCGGGACCCATGGTGAGTCGGAGGAACGCTGCCGCGGCGATTGCGCCGGCGGCCTGGGCCATCCAATACGGCGCGATTCGCCGCCGTGGGAAGTGACCGCCGAGCCCGAAGGCGAGCGTCACGGCCGGGTTGAAATGCGCTCCACTCAGGGGACCGAGGGCGTAGATCGAGACCGTGATGGCCAGGCCGAAGGCAGCGGCGACACCCGACGGCGGCAGCCTTTCGATGGCGATCGCGGCGCAGCCGGCGAAGACCAGGACAAACGTCCCCAGGGCCTCCGCAATGAGGGCGGGCCCGAGTCTCAGGTCCTTCACCCGCCGGCGACGATCGCTCGGCGGCTGCGGCCCGCGGCACGTAGGGCGACTTCGACGAACGGACGGATGCGCTGGACCAGCTCGAGGTAGGTCTGGCCGAAGGCAGCCAGCTTGTCGGCATCCGTGCCCTCAACCTCGGCCGGGTCCTCCAGGCCCCAGTGGAGGGAGTTGTACTGGCCGGGAAAGACTGGGCACGACTGGCGCGCCCGGTCGCACACGGTGATCACATAGTCGAACGGCTGGCCGAGAAACTCGTCGACCGACTTGCTGCGGGCGGTCGACCATTCGATGCCTGCTTCGCCAAGGATCTGCACGGCGAACGGATTCACGCCGCGCGGTTCGGTGCCGGCCGACTGGACGGCAAAGTCGGCGCCGCCGATTCGATCGAGGAGCGCCTCGGCAATCTGGCTCCGGGCGCTGTTGCCGGTGCACACGAACAGGACGCGAATCGGGTCGCTGGACAAGATGGGCTCCTTCCTGGTCGCCCGTCCGGCGGCCGCGATGGTCAGCTCAAGGTCGATCAGCTCAGCCTCGAGTCGATCGAGGTCATCACGCTGGCGGGCAATTGCCGACCGCTGGACATCGATCAGAGGCACGAGGTCAAGATCGAGGTCGCCCCGCTCCAGGCACAGCCGGGCGAGACGGCCGGCATCCTCCGGTCCGAGCCCCAGCCGGCGCAGGCTCACCACGAGACGCAACCGGGCGAGATCCTCCGACCCGTACTCGCGATAGCCGTTGGGACGCCGGGTGGCTGTGGGCAGGATGCCCATCGACTCGTACCAGCGGACGGCCGACGAGGCGATCCCAGCCCGGTTGGCAAGCTCCGAAACGTTCATGCCTCGACCCTACACCTTCGAGTCACTTGAAGGTCAAGCGACGTCTTTGGCGCCGGGCTGGGCCGCGGGACGCGCGGCGGGCCGATGCCGGACGCCGGGGCGGGTTGACCCGCTCGGAATCGGACGACTACACTCGTGCGGGTTCCAGACAGGCAACAACTACGCTTGAGCGGCCTGCCCGGGATCTCCCAGCCAGCACCGGAGGACCACTCCTCTCGTGGAGTCAGCACCCAGTCGAGGGACGCCAGCGAGCCGCGCGCAGAGCGGCCGCGCCAACGGCGCCCGCCAGCACCCGGTCCGCCTCGATCGCTGAGGGCGGCACGCCCCTTGGGTGTGCGCCACCAACGCGCGGGTCGGACCCGCCGCGAGGTGGCAGATGCTCTACCTGAGCCAGGTGATCGGCCGGCCGGTCCGGGACCGGAACGACGAGCCGATCGGGAAGGTCGCCGACCTGATCGTCGCGGTCGGCAACCGCTATCCGCCGGTGACCGGCCTCGTGATCGAGACCGATCGGCGGCGCATCTTCCTGCCCTGGACTTCCGTCGACCGGCTCGACGATTCGGGCGCCAAGCTGAGCACCCTGACCATCGACCTGGGCAAGTTCCACCAGCGGCCCGACGAGATCCTGCTGCGGGCCGACCTGATGGACAAGCAGATCGTCGATATCGATGGTCGCAAGGTCGTCCGGGTCAACGACCTGCGCCTGGACGAGGTCGAAGGCGCGCTCCACCTGGTGGCCGTTGACGTGGGCGCCGCCGGCCTGCTCCGGCGGCTCGGGGTCGAGGGCGGCATGCGCACGATCGCCCGCAACCTGCGCGTCCAGGTACCCGAGAAATACATCGACTGGGAGGATGTCGATCCCGTCGAGACCTCGATCGCCTCGATCAAGCTGCGCGTGCCCCACGCCGGCCTGGCCGAGCTCCACCCGGCCGACCTGGCCACGATCATCGACCAGCTCGCCCCGCGCGACCGGGCCGGCGTCCTGGCCTCGCTGGGCGACGACGCCGTCGCCGATGCGATCGAAGAGATGGAGCCCGAGACTCAGGTGGAGGTGCTTGAAGATCTCGAGCCGGGCCGGGCCGCCGACATCCTCGAGGAGATGTCGCCGGACGACGCCGCCGACCTGGTTGCCGACCTGTCCCAGACCACCCGCGACGAGATCTTCGCGCTGATGGAAAAGGATGAGAAGGCCGAGGTCCAGGAGCTGCTCGG
>JBBRIV010000087.1:0-10845 GCA_038220425.1 Candidatus Limnocylindrales bacterium | reverse complement strand
CGGTCCGATCGGCATGATCGATGACCAGGCGGAGCGGCGGGCCATGCTGGCCGAGGTGGCCGAGGACCTGCTGGTTCCGCTGGGAACCGTGGTCACTCCGGCCGGGCTGCGGGCGGGGAAGAGTGCCGGGCGACTGACGATCCACGCCGAATCCGGCGCCAGCGAGGTCGACCTCGTGCCCGGTGGACTGCAGCTGGTGGACCTGCCGCCGGGCCAGCTGGGGATCGCCGAGTTTCGGTTCCGGGACCAGGTGGACATCGGCCGGCGGGCGCGCCACGCCCGGATCGAGGTCGGTGGTGGCCTGGGTGGGCTGCTGATTGACCTGCGTGATGTCCCGCTCCGCCTGCCCGACCGGCTCGAGCGGCGCCGGGCGCTGCTGGGTGCCTGGCAGGCCGCCCTGTGGCCGGGTCTCGATGTCTGAGCCAGCCGACAGTCCGCCCGCGACCGTCCCCAGCCGGCCGCTGGTGGTCCTGGCCCCGAGCACCTGGTTCGACCTGGGCCCGGGTGACCGGATCCTGGTCGGCGCCGGCGAGCCGGTCACCGCCGGCCTGGGCCTGGCCGAGCGGCGGCGCGACCCGAGGCTTGAAGGTGGGCCACCGACGGTGCTCGATCCGGGCGACGCGGCTGCCGGGCTGGCCCCCGGTGACTGGTGGCCGGGCGACGGCCACGAAACGGGCGCCACCGTGCGCCGCCGCCGGCCGCGGACGGCGCCGGGCGAAGTGCTGGTCGCCGAAGCCGGCCGCTGGCAGATCGTGACCGGCGAGCACACCGAGCTGCTCGAGGCGCCGGCCGCCGGAATCGTCCGGGAGGTTGTCTCGGGCCGCGGGATCGGCGTCACCTTCGCCGGCTACGGCATCCCTGGGGCATTCGCGGCAGGCGGGCCCAGCCGCGGCCGGCTGGAGCTGGTCACCGGTGAAGCCGGCCTGCGGGGAAGCCTGGACGTGGGTCGAGCGGGCTCGATCCTGGTCGTCGGCGGCCGCCTCGATTCGGAGACGATCAGCCGGGCCCGGGCGATGGGCGTGCGCGGGATCGTGGTCCCCGGCCTGGCCGGCAAGGACCTCCGTGACCTGGTCGCCTCGGAGGCGCGCCAGCGAGCCAGCCTCCAGGCCATTGCCCCGTTTGCCGTGCTCGTCCTCGACGGCACCTTCCGGCGTCCGATCCCGGGCCCGCTCCTCGCCCTCTTTGCACGTCTCGATGGGCGCGAGGTGGGAATCGTGTCCGATCCGCCGATGCTCGTCGTCGACCCTCCGCTCGACCCGCCGGTCGTCGCACCTGGCTGGATCCGGATCCGTCATGGCGAGCTGGCCGGTCGCGAGGGCACCTGGCGCGGCGCGCTCGGCCGGCGGCGCTTTCCTGCCGGGGTCCAGCTTCAGGCCGCCACGGTGGAGCTCGACGACGGCGGGCTGGTCACAGTGCCCATCGCCGACCTCGAGCGGTTCGGCTGACGCCAGGCCAGCCGGCGGCCATTCGGGTACCCTCGGGCCATGCCAGCCATTCGCCCGAGCGTCGCTGAGCGCCAGGTCCCCTCGAGCTCACCCGAGGCGACCCGCGCCCTCGCTGCCGCCCTCGCTTCGGCCGCCCAGGCCGGGGACCTGATCGCCCTCCATGGCGATCTCGGAGCAGGCAAGACCCAGTTCGCCAAGGGCTTTGGGGCGGGCCTCGGGGTGACCGCCACGATCAACTCGCCGAGCTACGTGCTGATGGCCGAGTACATCGGCCGGCTGCCCCTCTTCCACCTCGACCTGTACCGTCTCGACGATGCCGCCGATGCTCTTGCCGGAGGCCTGCTCGACGAGCGCCAGGCAGCCGGAGTCAGCCTGGTCGAATGGGCCGAGCGGCTGGGGCCGGCCCTGCCCGACGTGCGCCTGGACGTGGTCATCGAAGGAACCGGCGATGCTCCCCGGACGATCCGACTCAAGGCGACCGGACCGGACCTGCAGCGCTACCTCGCGGGCCTGCCATGACCAACCCGGTGCGCGGTCCGCTGCTGGCCATGGATACGGCCACCAGCCACACGGTCGTTGCCCTCGAACGGCCCGGCGCTGATCCCGCCGTTGCCACCTGGCCCGCCGGCCAGCGCCATGGCGAGGAGCTCCTCGCCGGCGTCGACAGCCTGCTCCGGGGCGCCGGTGTGACCCTCGCGGATCTCGGCGGGATCGTCATCGGGACCGGTCCCGGGGCATTCACCGGCCTGCGTGTCGGCCTGGCCACTGCCAAGGGCCTCGCCCAGGCCCTGGCCATCCCGATTTTCGGCATCCCGACCTCGACCGCCCTCCTGGACAGCCTGCCTGGTCGGGCCCTGCTGCTGCCAGCCGGTCCACGCGACCGGGTCCTGATCGACCCGGCCGGGACGCGCCTGCTGCCGACCGGCAGCGAACCCGACCTCGATCCGGCCGTTGAGCTGCTGGCCGTGGATCTCGATGGCCGGGCACCGGCCGAGGCACTCGTGCGTGGTTCGGCGGCGCGCGCCCGGCTGGGTGCGACCCTGCTCCGCCTGGGTGCCGCCCGGCTGGACGCCGCCGACGCAGACGACCTGGCCCGGCTGGTGCCGGAGTACGTCAGCCTGCCCCGGGGCGTGGCCGCCCTGCATGGTTCGATCGAATGGTCGCGCGACCCCCGCTGAGGGCGGCCGTCGGGCCGATGGGCCTCGACGACCTGCCCGCCATCCAGGCCATCGAGCGGGCCGCCTTCTCGGCGCCCTGGCCGGCCAACGCCTACAAGGCCGAGCTCGAGACGAACAAGCTGGCCCACTACCTGGTCGTGCGCGTGGGCGATGAGATCGCCGGGTTCGCCGGTCTCTGGCTGATGGTCGACGAGGCCCACGTGACGACCTTCGCGATCGCCCCGGCCTGGCGCCGGAACCACCTCGCCGAGCGACTCCTGGTGGCCGTCCTGGACATCGCCCTGGACCGCCGGGCGACCGAGGCAACCCTCGAGGTCCGGCTGTCCAACCTGCCCGCCCGGCGGCTGTACGAGAAGTTCGGCTTCCGGCCGGTCGGGATCCGGCCGCGTTACTACAGCGACAACAACGAGGACGCCCTGATCATGACCACCGAGCCGCTGGCCGGGCCGGAGATGACCGCCCGCCTGGTCGAGCGCCGGGCCGCCCTGGCCGGCTTGCCGGATCCGGTCCGGAGCACATGAGCGGACCGCTGATCCTGGCCATCGAATCGAGCTGCGACGAGACAGGGATCGCCCTGGTCGAGGGCGGTCGACGAATCCACGCCAACGTGGTCGCCAGCCAGGTCGCGTTGCACGCGGGAACGGGCGGAATCGTGCCCGAGGTGGCGGCTCGGGCCCACCTGCGCTGGATCGTGCCCGTCCTCGAAGCTGCCTGGGAGGACGCCGGCGTCAGCTGGCCGGATATCGACGCCGTCGCGGTGACCTACGGCCCGGGCCTGGCCGGCTCGCTCCTGGTCGGGGTCAACTTTGCCAAGGCCGTGGCCTACGTCCGAGGCAAGCCCCTGGTGCCCGTCAACCACCTCGATGGCCATGTCGAAGCGGCCTGGCTGCTCGATCCGGGCGAAGAGCTCCGGCCCGAACCGCTCTTCCCGCTGGTCGCGCTGGTCGTCTCGGGCGGTCATACGTTCCTGGCCGAGATGCGCGATCACGGCGACTACCGGCTCCTGGGCGAGACGGTCGACGACGCTGCCGGCGAGGCATTCGACAAGGTTGGCCGGCTGCTCGGGCTGGGCTACCCGGGTGGGCCGGCGATCATGCGCGCCGCGGCCGGGGCCAGCCGGCACGACGTGGTCTTCCCCCGAGCCTGGCTGGGCGACACCTTCGATTTCAGCTTCAGCGGCCTGAAGACCGCCGCTCGGCGGATCATCGACGCGGCCCGGCTCGAGGCCGGACTCGACCCGAACGACGCCGGGGCGAGCCTCCCGGAGGCCGTCGTGGCGGAGCTCGCCTGGGGATTCCAGGATGCCGTGATCGACGTCCTGGCGCGTAAGACGGCCCGGGCGGCCCGGGCGATCGGGGCTCGCACGATCGTCGTCGGTGGCGGCGTGGCGGCCAACCGGGTCCTGGCCGGACGGCTGGCCGACGAGGCCCAGACCCTGGGCCTGCCCCTGTTCGTGCCCCGACCGGGCCTGTGCACCGACAACGGCGCGATGATCGGGGCGGCCGGCGGTCGCGCCTTCGTGGCCGGGTTGCGCGCCGGATTCGATCTCGACGCTCGACCGAACCTGCCCCTGGCCGGCCGATGAGCCCGGCCAGCTCGCCCCGGGTGGATCCCGCGGCGATTCGCCGGACCCTGCGTGCGTCGGGCCTGCGCGCCCGTCATTCGCTCAGCCAGAACTTCCTCGTCGATGTGGATGTCCTTGAGGCAATCCTGGCCGAGGCCGCGCCCCACTCCGGCCAGAACGTGCTGGAGATTGGTCCGGGCCTGGGCTTTCTGACCGGCGGCCTGGTGGAGGCCGGTGCCACGGTCACGGCCGTTGAGCTCGATCCCGGCCTGGCGGTCTTCCTGCGCGACCGGTTCGCCGCCGAGCTCGGGCGGCCGAGCGGGCCGGGCTCACTGCGCCTGATCGAGGGCGATGCACTCGATCAGCCCCTGACCCGGCTCCTGGCCCAGCCCTACGCCGTGGTGGCCAACCTGCCCTACCACATCACGAGCCCGATTCTCCATCGGCTGCTGGCCGAACCGCCCCGGCCGGCCCGGCTGGTCCTGATGGTCCAGCGCGAGGTGGCCGAGCGGATTGCGGCCAAACCGGGCGGCCTGAGCTACCTGTCGGTCTTTGTCCAGTACCACGCCGCGGTCCGGATCGCGTTCAGGGTGCCCCCGGCAGCGTTCGAGCCGGCACCGGCGGTCGATTCGGCGGTGATCGTCATCGAGCCGTTCGCCGAGGACGACCGCCTCGACCCCGTGACCGAGGAGGCTCTGTGGCGGCTCGTCCAGGCGGCCTTCCGCGAACGGCGCAAGATGATCCACAACGTCCTGACCCGGCAGCTGCCCCTCCCCGGCGACCGGATCAGCGCAGCCCTGGCGGCGGCCGGGATCGACCCTGACCGGCGCCCCCAGACCCTGGCCGTGGGGGAGTGGATTCGGCTGCTCGAGTCGATCGGGCCGATCGACGCCGACGCCCGGGGCCGACGTGCGGCGCGCGAGGCCAGCCCGCCCGACAAGACCGATAACAAGCCCGATGACAGGCCTGATGACCGGCCTGATGACCGCGTCGATGACTGACCCCGCCCGACGCCTGGGACCGGTGGTCCGGCTCGCACCGGCCAAGCTCAACCTGACTCTGGCGGTGATCGGGCGGCGTCCCGACGGCTACCACCTGCTCCACTCGCTCATGGTCCCGCTGGGCCTGTCCGACCGGCTGTCGATTGCCCGCGGCGCCGGCGCCCACGACACCCTCCATATTGCGGCTGACGAGGCGGACCGGGCCGCCCTGGGTGAAGCCGCCGACAACCTGGTCCTGCGCGCGATCGGGGCTGCCCGGGCGGCTGTCGGAGGCGCCCTGCCGACGCCGGCCCTCGCCGCCCGCCTGGACAAGCGGATTCCCGTCGCGGCCGGCCTGGCCGGGGGGAGCAGTGATGCCGCGGCTGCGCTGGACGGCGCCCTCGAGGCGTGGGGCGCCCCCGGTGACGCGGTCCTGTCCGCCGATGAGCGGAGGCGACTGGCCGCCCGGCTCGGCTCGGATGTGCCCTTCTTCCTGACTGGGGACATCGCCCTTGTCGAGGGCCGCGGCGAGCGGGAGACCGTGCTGCCGGGGGCGATCAAGGGTGAGCCGCCAGGGGTCCTGCTGATCACGGCCCGGATCGCCGTGCCAACGGCCGCCGTCTTTGCGGCCCTGGTCGAGGCAGCCGCGGCCGGCGCGCCGCTCAACGGGTCGACCCGGCTCAGCTCCGAGCATCTGGCCGGCGAGCTCCAGCGAGGGATCAACGCCCGGACGCTCTACGACCGGGCTGGGATCCTGGCCTCGGCCAACGACCTGTGGCCGGCGACCGCCGCGATCATGCCCGAGCTCGTGCCATTCCGGCGAGCGCTGGCCCGCCTCACCGGCCGCCCGATCGGGCTGTCCGGCTCGGGGCCGACCCTGTGGATCCTGTACCCATCAGCAGCCGAGGCGACCCTCGCCGAGGGCCTCGTCCGGGACGCCCTGGCGTCCGGCGTGCTCAAGGCTCCGCGGGACCAGCCGGCGTTCGTGTGCGCAACCACGATCGTCAGCGCGGGGCCGCCTGCCTGATCGGCGGTCCGGGTCACGCGCGGCAGGCGGACTCGTGGCCGCCAGGGCGGGTATGGGGTACATCAAAAGCGCGATTTGGGGCCGGTTCGGCGTGGCAAGGCGTCGACTCAGGCCCGGTGTTCTCGAGGATTGAGCGTGGGTCGGCACGTGGCACGACCTTGACCGGCCGCGAATCCGCCAGGGTCCGGCCCAAATCGCCGATTTGATGTATGGGGTACCCATCACGGCGCGCACGACCCGCAATGGCCGCACGCCTGGCGCGCACGACCCGCAATGGCCGCACGCCCCGCACGGCCCGGTCAAGATAGCGGCCAGACCAGCCCTAACCAGAGGAGTGAAGCCCATGTCCCGCCAGGCCATTGCCACGACCGATGCCCCATCGGCCGTTGGCCCGTACAGTCAGGCGATCGCCGCCGGTGACTTCGTGTTCTGCTCGGGCCAGGTCCATCTCGACCCGGCCAGCGGACTGCTCGTCGAGGGTGACATCAGCGTCCAGACGGAACGCGTCCTGAACAACCTCAGGGCGGTCCTGCAGGCCGCCGGCCTGAGCCTGGCCGACGCCGTCAAGACCACGGTCTTCCTGGTCGATATGGCCGATTTCAGCGCGATGAACGAGGTCTACGGCCGGTTCATGCCAGAGCCGCCCCCGGCCCGCTCGACGATCGGCGTGGCGGCCCTGCCCAAGGGCGCCCGGGTCGAGATCGAGCTGATCGCGATGCGCCCGGCCTGACACGTTGACACCCCGGAGCGGCCGCCCCTACGCTCCGCTCAACGCATGACACCCCAACCGACGCTCGCGCGAACACGGGCCATCGTCCTTGCCGCGGGTCTCGGCACGCGGATGAAGTCGCGTCTGCCCAAGGTCCTCCATCCGATCTGTGGCCGGCCGATGATCGACTACGTCCTGGACGCCGCCGAGGCAGCCAGCGGCAGCCGCCCGCTGGTCGTCTGGTCGCCGCCGGTCGCGGCCGTCCGGGACGCTGTGGCCGAGCGAGCCGACACCGCCGAGCAGGCCCAGCCACGGGGGACCGGCGATGCCCTGGCCGCAGCCCTGGCCGTCCTCGCGCCAGACAGCGCGCAGCTCCTGGTCCTGTCCGGCGACGTGCCCCTGCTCGACGTGGACCTGCTTGATGCCCTGCTGGCCGCCCACGCAGACGCCGCCGCGGCCGTCTCGCTGATCAGCGTGATCACCACCGATCCGGGCCGCCTGGGCCGGGTCGTCCGCGCCGACGACGGCGAGATCGAACGGATCGTGGAGGCCCGGGACGCCACCGAGGAGGAGCTCGAGATCGACGAGATCAACAGCGGGCTGTACGTCTTCGATGCGGCCTGGGTTCGGGCCCGGATCGCTGACCTGGTCCCATCGGCCGTCAGCGGCGAGTTGTACGTCACCGACCTGATCGCCCTCGCCCGGATCGATGGCCGGAGGATTGGTTCGATCGAGGTAGGCGATGACGGGACCCTGGACGGGATCAACGACCGCGCCCAGTTGGCCGAAGCGACCTTTGCCATGCAGGGCCGGATCAATGAGCGCCACCTGCTGGCCGGGGTGACCATGCTCGATCCGACGACCGCTCACGTCGACGCCCTGGTCACGCTCGAGGCCGATGTCATCCTCGAGCCGAACGTGATCCTGCGCGGCTCGACCCGGATTGGGGCGGGCACGGTCATCGGCGCCGGGAGCAGCCTGCTCGACACGACCGTCGGGCGGGATTGCCGGATCCTGGCCAGCTACCTGGAGTCGGCCGAGGTCGAGGACGAGGTCCAGATCGGCCCCTTCGCCCACCTTCGGCCGGGCAGCTCGATCGGCTCACGCTCCCGCCTGGGCAACTACGCCGAGGTCAAGAACAGCCGTCTTGACGAGGCCGTCCAGCAGCACCATATGAGCTACATCGGCGACGCCCATGTCGGCGCCCGGACCAACATCGGAGCGGGCACGATCACGGCCAACTACGACGGCCGGCACAAGAAGCGGACGACGATCGGGACCGACGCGTTCATCGGCGTGGACACGATGCTCATCGCGCCGGTCGATATCGGGCCGGGTGCCCGGACCGGGGCCGGCGCCGTGGTCAACCGCGACGTGCCTGCGGGCAAGCTGGCCGTGGGCGTGCCGGCCCGCCTGCGCGATCCCCGGCCCCAGCCCGATGACCCGCTGGGGGCCACGGATCCGCCGGCCAAGGTTCCGCCGGCCAGGGATCCGTCGGCGTGAACATCGTCCTCGAGCTCCTCGTGATCGTGGTCCTGACCCTGCTCGAAGGGTTCTTTGTCTCGGCCGAGATCGCGATCATCTCGGTCCGGCGCAGCCGACTGGACCAGCTCGCCGAGGACGGCAACCGGCGGGCGCGCCGGGTCCGCCGGCTGAAGGACGATCCGGGGCGCTTCCTGGCGGTCGCCCAGCTGGGGCTGACCGTGCTCGGCTTCTTCGCCTCGGCCTATGCCGCGGTCAATCTGAGCCTAGAGCTATCGAAAGTCCTCGAGACGGTCCCGGCGATCGGGGGCAATGCCCAGGGACTGGCCCTGCTGATCGTCACGATCCTGCTGGCCCTGTTCACGATCGTCTTCGGCGAGCTGGTCCCGAAATCGATCGGCCTGGCCTACGCCGAGCGCCTGTCGATCATCGTGGCCGGTCCGTTCGAGTGGATTGCCCGTGTGCTCAGTCCGATCGTGTGGTTCCTGACCCGGGTCACCGCCACGATCACCCGGGGGCTCGGGGTCAAGCCGGCCAGCGATGCCCAGATGACCTCCGAGGAGCTCAAGCTGATCGTCGAGCGCGGTGGCGAGCAGGGGATCCTCGAAGCCGAGGAGGAGCAGATGATCAACGCGGTCATCGAGCTCGGTGATCGGCGCCTGCACGAGGTGATGGTCCCCCGGATCGCGATCGTCGCCCTGCCCGTGTCGGCCACTCTCGACGAGGCGATCGACCTGATCGTCGAGGAGGGCCACAGCCGCGTCCCGGTCTACGAGGAATCGGTCGACGGGGTGATCGGGATCATCTACGCCAAGGACCTCCTGCCCGTCCTGAAGGTGGGCTCGAATGCCCGGCCAACCGTGCGCTCGCTGCTCAGGACGCCCCTGTTCGTGCCCGAATCGATGTCGATCGACGACCTGCTCCACGAGTTCCAGCGGCGCAAGGTCCACATCGCGATCGTGCTCGACGAATACGGCGGGACGGCCGGCCTGCTCACGATCGAAGACCTGCTCGAGGAGATCGTCGGCGAGATCCAGGACGAATACGACGTCGAGGAGCCGATGGTCGTCCGGCTGTCACCCGACGAGGCCCGGATCGACGGCCGGGTGGACGTGGACGAGCTGACCGAGATCTTCGACATCGCCCTGGCCCTGGAGGACGCCGATGAGTACGACACGCTCGGCGGCCTGATCTTCCATCGCCTGGGCAAGGTCCCCCGGCCGGGCGACGAGGTCCGCCTCAATGGGCTCAAGCTGACCGTCGAGACGACCGACGGCCGGCGCGTTGGCAAGGTCCTGGCGGTCCGTCAGCGCGATCCCGACGACGACATCGAAGCGGACGACGACGATCGCTGATCAGGCCCAGATCAGGCGCTGATCACCGCGTGCATGATCCCCTCGAGCTGCGCCCGGGCCGACGGCTCGATCGTGCCGGCCGCGTCGAGCTCGGCCAGGGCCACGTCGCGATAGTGGTGGGCCCGGTCGCGGGTGTAGGTCCGAGCCCCGGTCCGCTCCAGGATGGCCACCGCGTCGGCAATGTCGGCCGGTGTCGGGGCCGGGTGCCGGTAGACGTCGCCCAGCCTGACCCGGTCGGCCGGCCCGGCCTGCTCGAAGGCGTACAGGATCGGGAGTGTCTTCTTGTGCTTGGCGATATCCGAGGGAGCCTTGCCCGTGGTGGCCTCCTCGCCCCAGATCCCGAGCAGGTCGTCGTTCAGCTGGAAGGCCAGGCCGAGGGCCCAGCCAAACGCCCGGTAGCGTCCGATCACGTCCTCGTCGTCGGTCGCCAGCAGGGCACCGGCCTCGATCGCGGCCGAGATCAGGGCCGCCGTCTTGCGTCCGATCATGTCGAAATACAGCTCGACCGTCATCGGGTCGTCGTGGCCGGACGTCCAGATGTCGATGTACTGACCCTCGCACAGGGCCAGGCAGGTCTCGTCGTACAGGCGCATCAGGCGGAGCACCCGGGCATCGCTGAAGCCCAGGTCGGTCAGGCGGTGCAGGGCGATCCGGCTCAGGACGAAGACCGCGTCGCCGGTATTGATCGCCTGGGGAATGCCGTGGAGCGACCACAGGGTGGGCCGGTGGCGGCGCTCGACGTCGGCGTCCTCGATATCGTCGTGGATCAGGCTGAAGTTGTGGCCCAGCTCCACCGCGGCGGCACCGGGCAGGGCCGGCTCGTATTCGCCCGTGATCGACGCGTACGCGAGGAGGCCCAGCAGGGGCCGCATGCGCTTGCCGGCCGAGCCGCTGCCATCGAGGCCAAGGTGGTAGCGGACCATCTCATACAGGCCCCGGGTGGACGGATCGCGGTCGCCCACCAGGCGCACGATTTCGTCCTCGGTGGCGGCGATCAGGGTCGGCAGGTCCAGCTCTGGGCGGGTCACGGTCATCGCTGGGCCAGTGTACACGCGAACCTGCACGCTCCCGGTAGCGGGTTGAGCGGGCATCGCCCGGCGAGCAC
>JBBRIV010000086.1:0-10904 GCA_038220425.1 Candidatus Limnocylindrales bacterium | reverse complement strand
ATTCCAGGGCAGCGCCGTGGAGATCGGCGATGACCCGGGCGCCGCTCGTCCGGGCGGCCCGGGCGATGTTGACCAGGAGGTTGTCGGGGCAGCCGTCGGGCAGGCTGCCTGACACGATCACGATCGAGGCAGACGCCAACTGGGCGTCCACCGCCGCCTCGAATGCGCGAACGGCGGCCGAGTCGACCCGCGGTCCCGGCTCGACGATGTCGCACACATTGCCCGCGGCGATGTCCAGGAGCGAGAAGGTCTGACGGGTCTCGCCGGTCGCCTCGATCCAGCTGGCCTCGAGGCCGTGTGCCTGGACCTGCTCCCGGAGCTGGTCGCCGGTCCGGCCCGCGGCAACGCCCACCACATGAACCTCGGCACCGAGCACCTTCGCGACATGCCCGGCGTGGATGCCCGAGCCGCCCGGCCAGATCAGGAACCGCTCCGGTCGCAGGGTAGCCCGGGTCCGGAAGTGGACCACGGCCACCCGGTCGAGAGCGGGGTTGGGATTGACCACGAGGATCATTGGGCGGCGCCCAGCCGGCCATGGTGGATCGCGGCACACAGGGCCGCGATGTCACCAGCGGCCGCACCCAGCTCCGAGGCCACGATCCGGCACTCGCGATTGCGCTCGGTGCACTCCCGGGCAACCACTCGGCGGACCGTGGGCAGGAACAGGTCGCCGGCCCGAACCGCCAGGCTGCCCAGGACCACCACCTCGGGATTGAGCAGGTCGACCAGTTGGGCGATGCCCCGACCGAGCCAGTCGGCCGAGACCCGGATCACCCGAATCGCCCGGGGATCACCGCCGCGGGCCTGGCCGATCAGGGTCTCGGCGCTGAGGTCGGCGGCCCAGCCGGCATCGGGATACAGGTGGCGGGCCAGGCGAGGCAGGCCGGCCCCGCTGCTCAGGGCCTCCCACGACCCGGTCTTGCCGTACGCCTGGGGACCCCGCCGGAGCATCCGCCAGTGGCCGACCTCGCCGGCATCACCGCGGGCGCCCCGGACCAGCCGTCCGTCCACGATCAGGCCGGCGCCCAAGCCGGTCCCGAAGGTGAGGTAGATGAGGTCGTTGACACCCTGGCCGGCGCCGAAGAGCCATTCCGCGAGGGCCCCGGCCCGGGCGTCGTGCTCCACGTAGATCGGGACCTTGAAGCGTTCGGCCAGGCGCTCCTTCAACGGAATCGCGTCCCAGCCGGGCAGGTTCGGCGGCGAGTAGACGATGCCCTGCTCGGCATCGAGCGGCCCGCCTATGCTGACCCCAACGGCAGTCGGGGCTCCGCGCCGGCCAATCAACGCGTCCGCTGAGGTGACCATCGCCGCCCACATCGAGGCGAAGCCCTGGCCGGCATTCGAGGGTGCCGCGAGGCGCTCCAGGACCTGCCCCTGGGCGGTGCCGGCAAGCACGGCGGTCTTGGTGCCGCCGATATCGAAGCCGAGGATCCAGGGCGCAGAACCCAAGCTCAATCAGGGCTCCGCATGAACCCGATTGGGCGAGAACGCGGCGTCGATGTGCTCGCAGATGAGGTGGATCAGGATCAGGTGACCCTCCTGGATGCGGGCCGTCTCAGGCTCCCGGACGATCAGCGCGTGATCGGCCATGCCCGCCAGCTTGCCGCCGTCTCCGCCCGTGAAGGCGACGGTCATGGCCCCGATGTCACAGGCGGCCTGGACGGCCGTCAGGATGTTCGGGGATCGACCGCTCGTGCTGAATGCCAGCAGGGCGTCCCGGCTGGTCACCAGGCCGCGCACCTGGCGGCTGAAGATCTGCTCGAAGTCGTGGTCGTTGGCGATGGCCGTCAGCAATCCGGCATCGGCGGTCAGGGCCACCCCGCGAACCGGTGGCCGCTCCCGGCGAAAGTGGGCAACCAGCTCGGCCGTGAAATGTTGGGCCGCCAGGGCACTCCCGCCGTTGCCACAGGCAAACACGCAGCCGCCCGCCGCGAGCACTCCGACCAGGGCATCGGCGACCCGCTCAACCTGGTCCAGGTCGGCCCGGATTCCGTCGACCACCCGGGCTGCCTGGCTGAGCTCGTCCTGCCAGCGCTCCTGGATTGCAGCTCGACTGTGGGTCACTGGTCCCCCTCCCGGGCACTGGTGTTCCTGGATCGCAGCTTGCGCTGCTGGATCGTGTCCTCCACCCGCTCCCGGAGCGGCTCGACGTCACGCCGGGACCCGATCCGGATGGCGATCAGGTCGAGCACGAGGAGATAGGGCAGGACGGCGTCGACCAGGCCCACCCGGTAGCGCCGCGGGTTGACCACGGGGACGCGCACGAGCAGGTCGGCGGCATCGGCCACCGACGAGGGCACGAAGGCGGTCATGGCGATCGTCCGGGCGCCGGCGTCGCGGGCAACGGCAAGGGCCTCGACTGTCTCACGCGTCTCACCCGAAAACGAGAAGGCCACGACCACGTGGCGATCGGAGCGCTGGAGCATCTGGAGCAGCTGCTGATGGGAGTCCTGGCTGAGCCGGCAGGGGATGCCCAGCCGAGCCAGAACGTTCTCGGCCAGGGTGGCCACGGACAGCGACGCCCCCATGCCCAGCAGTGTCACCAGCGATGCGCCGGCCAGGGCATCGGCCACCTCGTCGAGGGGCTGGCCGGCAAGCAGCTTGACCGTCTCCTCGAGGTTGGCCGCGTAGGCTCGCATGACCTCGTTGATCTGGACCGGCAGGGGCGAACCGGCGTGGAACGGCACGTTGAAGATGCCCAGCTCGGCCCGCGCCTGGGCGGCGCCTTCTTCGCGCAGGAGGGCCAGCTTGAATTCCTTGAACCCGGCCATGCCCAGCCGGCGGACCATCCGGAAGAGGACCGTTTCGCTCGTCTCGCCGAGGCGGGCCAGCTCGCGGCCTGACCACAGGGCCGCTTCCTGGGGACGATCCAGGACGAGGTCGGCAATCCGGCGCTCGCCGTCGGGCAGGGTGGGGTACAGACTGCGCAGCGAGGCGAGGACCGGCGAGCTCATGGCGCTACCGGTCCGTGCACGATGGCCCGCAGCCCGTCCAGGGTGGCTTCCGGATTGGGCGACTGATAGACGGTCCGGCCGAAGACCACGCCCCGGCAGCCGGCGGCGAGGGCGTCCCGGGCAATCCCCAGGCCGCCATCCGGGTTGGCCTCATCGCGTGCCCCGCCGGCAACCAGCACGGGCACCGGGCAGGTCTCCACGATCTCGCGCATCGTCTCGATCGAGCCGCTCCACACGCACTTGATCAGGTCCGCGCCAAGCTCGGCGGCCATCCGGCAATAGAGCTGCATCAGCGCCGGCTCCAGCTTGCGCTCGGGCTGGCGGCGCTCCAGGCTGAGCCGCGGTTCGATCATGTGGACGATCCCCAGACGCTCACAGGCGCGGGCAATCCGGGCGTTTCGGTCGATCTCCTCGGCCTCCCGGCAGGGATCGTCGTCGCCCAGGAGCAGGTAGGTCATGACCGCATCGGCGCCAGCCGCCGCGACCTCCTCGATCGACGCCACTGAGACTTGCCGGCCCTGGTCGTAGGGCAGCAGCTTCCGGCTGAAATTCGTCCAGTCGAGGTGGACCACGAGGCTGGGCTTGCCCTGGCCGATGAACGCTTGCTCGAGGGGCTTCAGGAGGCCTGGCGAGATCATGATCCCGTTCGCCCTGTGGCAGGCCTCGACGACGGCCCGCATCTGATCGAGCGTGCGCATGCCGGGTTGCTGGCCGAGGATCAGGCCGTGTGAGTAGGCCAGGATGATCGTCCGGCCCGAGCTGGCCTCGGTCAGGCGGCCCAGCCGGATGTCCTTGCCGGTCCGGCTATCCATGGGGGACGCCCGCCTCGGCCAGTTGAGGCGTCACCGGGGCCAGGACGATGGTCGCCAGCTCATCGGCGGCCAGGTCCAGCTCGAACGTGTGGCCGTCGCCGGCCAGGCGATCGGCCCGGTTGCCGAACGCGTCGGCTCGCCAGCCGGCCAGCTGCTTCGAGCCGAGCCACACGATCCGGGTCGCCGGGGCCCCGCGCCGCGAGGACTGCAGCCGGATCCGGACCGAGCTGCCATCCGGGTCGAGGGCCACGACGACCGCTATCACGTCCGCTGAATCCACCCGCAGCCAGGCCGCACTGCCCTCGGTCTGGCCGTGCTCCACCCGGCTGGCCAGGGGCAGGGCCACCAGCTCACCCGCCCGACGGACGGTGTCTGGATCCAGTCCACCGGCCTGCGCCGCAATGCCGTACGAGAACGTCATCGATCCGCCCTGTGCCGCCTTGAAGTTGGTGAAATAGAGGTTGTTCATCAACCATGAATAGACGTGACCGACGGGTGCCTCCAGATGATGAGCCCAGTGGCCCGTATGAATTCCGCCCAACTGGACGAGCGGGGCCTCCTCGGTCGTCCAAAGCACGCTCCGCCGGCCATCGCTGATACCGGCCGCGTGCTGGATGCTATACCAGTCCCGACAGGTGTCCGGGAGCTGATCGATCTCGGCCCGGAAGACGGAGCCGCCCGTTTCCAGCCAGAACGTTGGCTGGGCGATGGCAAACGGGAAGGCCACGTAGACACCTTCGGCCTCGAACCGCTCTTCCTTAGTCAGGGAGACTGTCAGCCGGACCGAATCCAGGCCGTCGACGACCATCGCCCGGACGCGCACTGCGGGCAGCGTCGGGGCCGAGGCAGTCCACCTGATCGCCGCCCAGCCAGGCCCCTGCTCCAGCTCGGGCGTCGCCGATCCGCTGGCGACGACCCGGGTGAAGGCCGGCCCGGGGTCAGACGGCCCAAAGTGCTCGCGTCCGCCACGGACCACCGGATGGTCGACCGTCGGGTCGACCGATTCGACGATGACCGCGCCCAGTGGCTCGGGGGCGGCCGGATCGACCAGATCCCAGCCCAGGACTCGGTCAATCAGGCTGACAATCCCGCCGCGGGCCGGGTCGACCTCGATCCGGAAGCGCTCCGTTTCGAGGATCGTGCCCGCGCTGACGCTGATCTGTGCCGTGCCGGGCGGGGGCAGCCGCACAAGGCCAAGGCCGGGCACGTCCCGGACGACCACGTCGACGCTGGACTCCAGCGACTCGGCCTGGACGAGCCCGCTACGGCGCTGGGGATGCGGGTTGAAGACCACGAGCGACGGTTCGTCCGCCGCCGGTTGCAGGGCGGCCAGGCGCCACAGCGCTTCGACCGACAGGTCCCGGGCGGCGTCGTAGGTGGCATAGGCGAAGGCCGCCTGGGCGTTCCAGTGCGACCTCGTGAACGGGCTGTCCGGCCGCGAAACGCTCTCGTCGGCCCCCCAGGTGTGCTCCTCGAAGACCAGCAGGTCGTCCCACGCCCGCTCAACCGCGGCCCCGGTCTCGCGCTCACCGCGCAGGCGGATCGGATCGCGCCGCCAGGCCGTTCGTCGCTCACCCCGGGGCTTCGGGCCACCCTCCAGGCGGGCCACCCCCAGGGCCGTCTCGGCAGTCCTCAGCAGGCCCCGGCCAAGCCGGCTGACCCCGACCTCGTAGGCACTCGAACCATGCCCATGGGCCCACCAGTCGGACCATTCGCCGCGCCACACCGCCAGGCTGGTCCGGGCGACCTGGGCCACCAGCCGGGTCATGACCTGGTCGATCGTGGCCGTCGACATGGACAGCTCGGGGTGGCGCTCATTCCAGGCGCGCACACCATTGGCCGCGTCGCGGGTTGGCCAGCCGTTGTCGTCGGTGGCGTGGAGCATGACGAAATCGAACGGATAGTCGTCACGCGCCTCGAGCCGGGCGATGGTCTCGCCGAGTGGACCCTCGACCCCGGCGATGTTGTCGTCGAGCAGGCCCCAGGTCTCGGCCAGGCCATAGTGCAGGCTGAGCCAGGCCAGGACGCGCGACCCGTCGGGGCCTTCCCACCAGAAGGCCGTGGGCTGCTCGAACGGCGTCCGGCCGTGGTTCGGATTCATGCCCATGACCAGGACGTCGAGACCGGCCCGGTTCATCGCCGGGACCGTCCCCCAGGGCAGGCCGTTGATGTCCGAATGCTGAACCACCCGGACCGGCAGGCCCAGACGCCGGAAGCGATCGACGCTCTGATACGAACGGGCGAGCTCCTCGTGCCCGACCAGCTGGGTGCTGTTGAGGAAGCCGCCGGTCACCGACAGCCGGCCGCTGCTGACCGCCCGGACCAGGCCTCTGACCTCGTCTGGTCCGGCGTGTTCGAGGAACTCGGCGACCGGCCGGGCGTTCTCGAAGGTCCACCGAAAACTGGCCCGCGGATCGCCGCCCGGATCTTCCGCCAGGCGGATCGCCTCGCGCACCGACTCCCAGTGCATGGGCAGGATGTTCCGCGGGCTATGGGTGTAGCCGACGTCGTGGTGGGCATGGGCTACGACCAGGACCTCGCGAATCCGCGCCATTCAGACTCCTTCCCCAGGGCGACCAACCTGATCGGTTGGAAGCATTGCTGCATCCTATCGTATCTCACGGTAGCAATGCCTTGACAGGCAGTATATCGTCTCTATCGGCCGCTCAATCGAGAGGAACGATGGCTCCGGCCCGGATTTTCCTAGGAGGAGGACGATGTTGAGAACGTTCATGGCGGTACGGGCATCGACGCTGCTGGCGGTCGTTGTTGCGGGCATTGTGGTCGCTGGCTGCTCGACGCCGGCGTCTGCGGTACCCGCCTCGGCCACGGCCCAGCCGACGGCCGCGCCAGCCACCCAGGCAGCCACGGCCTCGCCGTCGCTTGCCGCGGGCTCGCCGGCGCCGTCGAATCCGGCGCTCCTGACGGTTCTAACCGACTGGGGCGGGACCGACCAGACCAAGTTTGAGACGATTGCCGGCGCCTTCACCAAGAAGACCGGGATCAACGTCCAGATCGAAGGGACCAGCGACTTTGCCACGGTCCTACGGACCCGAGTCGCGGGCGGCGACGTGCCGATGATCGCGATCGTCCCACGGCCGGGGTTCGTGTCTGACTACGTCAAGCTGGGCCTGCTCAAGTCGCTCACCGCCCTGGGCGCGACCGACTTCTCGAACCAGTTCCAGAAGGCCTGGGTTGACCTGGGCTCGGTCGACGGAACGCCCTATGCGATCACCGTCAAGGCCAACTCCAAGAGCATGATCTGGGATCGACCGGCCGACCTCGCGGCCGCCGGCGGCGCTCCAGCCACCCTCGACGACTTTAAGGCGCTCATGACCAAGATGGCCACTGGCGGCAAGAAGCCGCTCGTGATCACGGGCAAGGACACCTGGACCCTGGGCGACTGGTTCGAGAACATCTACCTGCGGACCGCCGGCCCGCAGAAGTACTCCGACCTGTTCGGCGGCAAGCTGCCCTTCACGGATCCGTCCGTGGTTAGCGCCCTGACCACGATGGACGGGCTCATCGGCAACGACACTTGGCTGAACGGGGGGCGCCAGATTGCTTTGAGCACGGCCTACCAGGATGGACTCGGACTGGTCTATGGCCCGAAGCCATCCGGTGAGTTCTTCATGGAAGGCGGCTTCACCGGCAGCGTCGCCATCAACGACGTCAACACCAGCCTCAAAGCCGGCAAGGACATCGCCTTCTTCCCCTTCCCATCAATCGATCCCCAGTACACCAACCCGGTCGTGGGCGGTGGAGACTTCGCGATCTCCTTCAGCGACAACGACCAGTCCAAGCAGTTCATGCAGTACCTTGCCAGCGTCGACGCGGCCAACGTGTGGGCGACCCAGGGCGTCATCTCGCCGAACAAGAACCTAAACATGTCCGGCTTCCCGGACCCGCTGGTGCAGGCCGAAGCACAGCAGCTGACCACCGCGGGGCTGTTTGTCTTCGACGGCACGGACCTGATGCCCGGAGCCCTGGGCGATGACTGGAACACCGCGATCCAGTCGATCTTTCAGGACCCGACCAAGACGGCCTCAATCCTGGCCAGCTACGACCAGGAGGCGGCAACCCAGTTCGGGCGATAGATCCCGAACGCACGAACAGCCTGAGGAGCGAGGATGAGGAACGCCCGGCGCCGCTTCGGTAATGCGCTCTTCATCCTCCCCGCGGGCCTGCTCCTGACCGTCTTCATGATCTATCCGATCATCCTGACGGTCAGGATGAGCCTGGACACGGGTGACGGCCTGCGCCTCACCAAGTTCATCGGCCTGACCAACTTCGTGCAGCTGTCCAAGGACCGCCTGTTCCTGGACCTGGCCAACCTGTCCGGAGCCGTCTTCAACAACGGCATCTGGCTCGTCCTGTATGTCGGTGGCTGCCTGCTGCTGGGGCTGGTCATTGCCTCCCTGGCGGACCGGGTCCGCTATGAGCGGGCGATCAAGGCAATCGTGTTCGCACCGCAGGCAATCGCCGCCACCGCGGCCGGCATCATCTGGCTGCTCGTATATGCCCCGCAACCCAACATCGGCCTGCTCAACGGCGCGCTCGGCGCGGCCGGAGTCCAGCCGATCGGCTGGCTGGGCCAGCCCGCCACGGTCAACCTGGCGATCATCGTGGCGGCCGTGTGGGCCGGGACCGGGCTGGTCGTGGTCATCCTGTCGGCCGCCATCAAGGGCGTGCCGATCGAGCTCGTTGAGGCATCGATGATCGACGGCGCATCACCCTTCCAGACCTTCCGGCGGATCGTGATCCCGATGATCGCGGTACCCATCAGCGTCGTCGTGGTCACCCTGTCAATCTCGGTCATCAAGGTCTTCGACATCGTCTACGTGATGACCCACGGCGGCCCCGCCGGGGCCAGCCGGGTGATCGCCTACACGTACTACGTCCAGACCTTCGAGGCCGGCCGGGGCGGCTACGGGGCGGCCGCAGCCGTGATCATGGTCCTCCTGATGGTCCCGATCATGGCCCTCAACATCCGGCGCTTCCGGCTGGACGACGCGGACCGATGATCGGCACCATCCAGCCGCACGCCCGTTCCCGCTCGGCCCGGGCTCGCCGGGAGATCGTCACCTTCGTCCGGCGCTGGCCGCTGCACCTGGCCCTGATCCTGATCGCGGTCGTCTGGATCCTGCCCTCCCTGGGCGTGATCATCACCTCGGTCCGGCCGCGCAACGACATCTCCTCGACCGGCTGGTGGACGGTCCTGTTCCACCCGGCGGTCACCCTCGACAACTACACCAACATCATCGGCTCGCTGGGCTTTGGCCGGGCTTTCCTGAACAGCTTCCTGATCGCCGTGCCGGCGACGCTGCTGCCCATCTCGATCGGGGCCCTGGCGGCCTACGCGTTCGCGTTCCTGCGCTTCTGGGGGCGCAAGACGCTATTCCTGATCATCGTCGCCCTGATGGTCATGCCGGTCCAGGCGGGCTTCGTGCCGATCCTCCAGATCTTCAGCACGTTCGGCCTGAACCGGTCGTACGTCGGGATCTGGCTGGCCCACACGGCGTTCGGCCTGCCCTTCGCGATCTTCCTGTTGCGCGGCTTCTTCGTCCAGCTGCCCCTGGAGATCCTCGAATCGGCCCGGATCGACGGGGCATCCTCGCTCCGGGTGTTCTGGCAGATCGTGCTGCCGCTGTCGCGACCAGCGCTGGCCTCGCTGGCGGTCTTCCAGTTCCTGTGGGTCTGGAACGACCTGCTGATGAACCTGGTGTTCATTTCGAACCCCGTCCTCCAACCGTTGACCGTCCAGACCGCATCGCTGCTGTCGTCGTTTGGCCAGGAGTTCGACATCCTGAGTGCCTCATCGGTGGTTCTGATGATCGTGCCCCTGATCGTGTTCCTGAGCCTTCAGCGCTACTTCGTCCGGGGCATCGTGGCGGGAGCGGTCAAGTGAGCCGGCCGGTTGACGAGCTGGTCGGCCGGCTGCCCGTCCTCGCCCCGTGCCAGGCGTCCCTGGAGGCTGCCATTGAGCTCGTCGCGACGGCGCTCCGCCAGGGCAACAAGGTCCTGGTCTGCGGCAACGGCGGGAGTGCCGCCGACAGCGAACACCTGGTGGCCGACCTGATGAAGGGGTTCATGCATCCGCGCCCGATTCCCGAGTCCGACCGGGCCCGGCTGCGTGAGATTGCCGGCCAGCGCGGTGACGAGATCTCGGCCCACCTGCAGGGCGCGTTCGCCTCGATCGCCCTGGTCTCCCAGGGAGCGCTGACCACGGCGATCGCCAACGATGTCCGCTTCGACATGGTCTTTGCCCAGCAGGTCCACGGCCTGGGCCGGCCGGGCGACGTGCTCCTGGCCATCAGCACCACGGGCAACTCGCCCAGCGTCGTCAACGCGGCCCACGTCGCGCGCCTGCGCGGGATGGGCGTCGTGGCCCTGACAGGGCGGGTTGGCGGCGAGGTGGCTGCCCTGGCCGACATCGCCATCCGGGTCCCGGCCGACCGGGTCTTCGAGATCCAGGAGCTCCACCTGCCGGTCTATCACGCCCTGGCCCTGGCCCTCGAGCAAACGTTCTTTGGTGACGCGGCCGGATCGGCCTCTTGACCACCCCGACGGCCGTTCGCGTCGGCCCGCTGATCTGGGCCCAGCACACGCCCTGGCCGGACCTGGTCCGGGCGGCCGCGCTCGCCGACCGCCTCGGCTACGACGACATCTGGGCCTGGGATCACCTGGTCCCGATCAAGGGCCGGCCGAGCGGACCGATCCACGAGGCGCTCATCACCGTGGCCGGCTGGGCGGCGGCGACCAGCCGGGCACGGCTGGGGATCATGGTCGCGGCCAACACGTTTCGCAACCCGGCCCTGCTGGTCAAGATGATCACGAGCCTGGACCACATGACCGCCGGCCGGATGGTCCTGGGCCTGGGCGCCGCCTGGTTCGAGCCCGAGCACGTTGCCTTCGGCTTCGATTTCGGGACCGGCCCGGGCGAGCGTCTCGACCGGCTGGACGAAGCCGCCGAGCTGGTGAGCCAGCTCCTCCAGGGCCGGACGGCTGCGGCTCGAGGTCCCTACTACCATGCCTCCGGGGTCACCAACGAGCCCGCCCCGATCCAGGCCAGGCTGCCCCTGCTGATCGGTGGCGGCGGCGAGCGCAAGACCCTCCAGACGGTCGCTCGCTACGCCGA
>JBBRIV010000085.1:0-10983 GCA_038220425.1 Candidatus Limnocylindrales bacterium | reverse complement strand
ATTGGTTTCGGCGGGCGGATCCAGCGTGGGCTCGCGCTGGACGATCGCGAACAGGAAGAAGGCCAGGCCGAAGGCGATCAACAGGTCTCCGATCGAGGCGACGTTGGCCACGATCGGCAGGGGGATCGGCACGATATCGGCGAATGGGCCCAGGTGGACCAGGAAGCTGTTGTCGAGGGCGGCCGGCAGGATCGTGTGGAGGGCCGGCGAGGCATCCTGGGGGGTGAACCCGGCAGCCGACAGGCTGGGCGCCCAGAGCGGCATCCGGCCGTCGTTGACCGCCAGGACCACGGCGTTGGACGCCACGCCCACGAAGGCGATGGCCATGCCAGGTAGCCGCCGGTTGGCCCACAGGCCTGCGAGCAGGATTAGCGACGCGCCCACCAGGAGCGGCCCGCGCAGGGCCACCGCTGGGTCCACGTTGCGCAGGATCAGGGCCTCGGCGGCATAGCGGACCAGGACCGCCAGGAAGATCAGGGCCGGCCAGCGCAGCCGGACCAGGGAGATGTTCTCGAGTCGGCCGCCGTTCAGAAGCCCGAGCGCGAGGCCAAGGACAATCCCGCCGACGAGCATTGGCTAGCTGGCGTCAGTTGCCCTGGGACTGACCTCGGGCGGGGCAGCTTCAGTCATGGTGCCAGCCTGAACCATTCGGCTGGCCGCCGTTGCCAGCATTGGCACGGGCCGGGGCTCAACCGTCCGCCCCGGATCCGGGATGCCGTCCACCCGGCCGGTCTTGACGAAGGCGTCGACGATCTCGGGGTCGAACTGGATGCCGGCGTACTTGCGCAGCTCGCCCAGCGCCTGCTCCTTGGTCAGCGGCTTCAGCCGGTAGGGGCGGGAGGCTGTCATCGCCTCGAAGGCGTCGGCCACATGGAGCACCCGGGCCAGCCTGGGGATCTCCTCGCCCAGCAGCCGGTCGGGATAGCCTGAGCCGTTGTACCACTCGTGGTGGTGGCGAATGATCGGCAATTCGGGGGCCAGCCGGGTGACCGGGGCGATGATCTGGGCGCCCAGGACCGGGTGCGAGTTCATCAGCTGGCGCTCCTCCCGGGTGAGCTTGTCGGGCTTGAGCAAGACGTAGTCGGGGACCCCGATCTTGCCCACGTCATGGAGGAGCCCGCCCCACTCCAGGGCTTCCATGTCACCAGCCCCCAGGCGAAGCACTCGGCCAATATCCGAGGCAATGTCCTTGACCCGCCGGCTGTGCTCGGCGGTGGATGGGTCGCGCTTGTCCACGGCCCCGGCCAGCGCCCCGATGGTCTGGGTGAACATCTCGCGCATCTCGACGAGGCGCTCATTGGCCAGCCGGATCATGTACAGGGGCAGGCCGTACAGGAACGTGGTCCACCAGCCGACTCGCTCGTAGGTTTGAGCCATCAACCATGCGAGTGGCGCTAGGGCGATGAAACTAGTCGCGACTCCGCCATCCCCGCCGCGGACGGCCATCCTAATCGGCACCTGAGCCCGCATTGCTGCGATCGCAAAGATGATGAAAAGGTTCATGACCGAGTAGACGGTCGCTGCTACCGCTGAAGCGATGAGGTCGGCAACTGCATTGCCGGGGTCTGGAACGAGTGCCTTCAGAACGACCCCGCTTGTCACGGCGGGAAGGACGATGCCCGCGTGATTGGACAGAGATCCATACCACGGGATCTCGCCGCGGAGCTCTCGAAGCTCCGTCGAGCCGATCAACGCGACCCAACCACCCGCTGCGGGGCCGCCGAGAAACATGGCGGCCAGGCACGGAGCTAGGGCGACAGCAATCATCACGCCCCCCGGAGCCTTCACAGGCAGCGCGGACGTGACAATAGTGACAACGGTCCAAAAGACCAACCCAAGGGCTATGCCAACGGTCTGGTCATGACCCACAGGGATACTTATTCGGGCGTCGAAGCCATAGAGAAGGCTCGCGGCAATGAGCGCAATCACGCTCACCGCCACGAGCCCACCGATGAATAGGGCCAGGGATCTAGGCATCTCAGTTCCGCTTATGCACTCGGTACCGAGACTCTAACCCCTCCGGGACCTCCCCGGAATAGGACCAACGTCCTAAAACACCCTCAGTGAAGCTCCTCCAGCCAGCAACGTCCCCAGGACGGAACTGATCAAGAGGGCCGCACGAATCCATCGAGCTACCCACAAAGGTGCTCGACTACCAGGCCTTGCCATTTCCTTCGGGAGACATCGCGTTCCTCCTTGCGGCCTCCGTGTCACGCACGGAAACCGACCAGACTGATGAGTCGGTCGGTTGCACCACTCGCTCGGCGCCACCCTAAGTGCCCATTTCAGGTGGTGCTTCAGCGCATCCGAACTTAATAACGCTTCCTAGTACTCAGGTACTGGAAAGTCACCGGACTATAGGGAGGCCGCTCTAAACTGGTCAATACGGCACGTTACCTATCCGCCCAGCGGTCGATAGGCGTGCGCGGCCGGCCTCCCCCCTAGAGTTCGTTCAACGGTGGCGCGCTGACTCCTAGGTCCTCCTCGATGGCGGATGCATAGTGGCGGTACTGCTCCTCGGCCGCCGCATGGGCACCCGTTGCCTTGTAGATCCGCAGCAACTGCCGTTCGATCGGTTCGCAATTTGGGTCGACATCGAGGGCTCGCCTACACAACTGGATTGCGCGATCGAACCGGGCCGCGCCGAACGCGTCGTCGACTGCGGCCTGAATGACCTCCAAATACGAGGCATGGAGGTTGTCCCGGTAGGTCACTGACCATTCTTCATACTCGAAATCGAGAGCGAATCGACCCGCATAGCTTTGACTGACGAGGTCCACCGCCGTCCAGGTGGACGATCGCCGCGCTTGCTCCATCGCCACCTTGCAGTCGGCTGACTGGGCTCGGACGAGTTCAGGATCGAGCCAGATCAGATCTGTCTCGTGCCGCACGTAGCCTGGAGATTGATCCTCGAGATAGTTCGGCTCAAAGATGCGCCGCAGAAAGTACACGGTCTGATTCAGTGAGTTGGAAGCCGCCGCCGGGTCCTGGTCGGGCCACAAGGCATCTACCACCTGGTCTCGCGCAGCCTCCATGCTGGGTCGCGTCACCAGGAAGCAGAGCAATGCCAACACCTTTCGGCGGACTGCATCGCCGTGAACGACCCTTGGCCCGATCTGGACCCCGACTCGACCGAGATCCGCGATCAAAACTGGTGGGGCCACACGGCGAGCCAGTCCACGGCCGATCGTGGCGCTTCCAACTGATCCTCTGGACTGTTTCGCGAAGGCTCGTAGGGATGCAACGTCGTCCATTTCGCCGATCAAATCAAGGAGCCCGGCCGCCTTCCGGCGAGTCACCTGATTGCCCTTCACCAGCGATCGCCGCAGTCCAGGCAACCAGCGCCCCGGCCTCGCTTTGGCTTCTGCCTCGACAAGCGTTTGGATATGCGGGGAATCGTCGATTAGGTCGCTAAGAAACAGCTCGGCCATGACGCTGATCCAAGCGCTTGCGTCCGCGCCGCGTCGTCGGAAGACGCTTTCGACGGCCGCACCGCCGGCGATGGCCGCTCGAAGAATCTCAGCTTGGGTGCTCCAGCGCATCGAACCCTGTCGCACGGCTTGCCCATGCGCAATCTCAGACAGGAGTCGGGCATCATCGTGGCCCGCCAACGCCGCCGAAAGCGCTTTCAGGAACATTACTCGTGCCTTGAAGCATGGCTCGCGGTGGGCCTCATTCACGTCGATTGATTCGAGCTTCAACCGTGCGCTATCGAAGGCCCCTTCGGTAATGTCCAGCTGAGCCATGGCGACTGGGTGCTGATCCTGGATGCCCTTGGCGAGCCAGACCAAGGGTCCGACGGTGGTCAGAATCCTCTTCGCCTGATCCTGGTCACCAAAGTCGAACAGGATGGACAGCGCCTCGTACCGAAGCTCGTCTCTGATACGTTCGAACCTAGAGCCCAGCGCAACGTCGATCTCCTTTTGAGCCTCCTCCATTCGATTGAAATAGGACAGAGCCCAACTGCGATTGAGTCGTGCCGCTCCGATTTCATGACTTGCGGAGCTCGCACTCAATGCCGCGATCGCGATCTCGGCGGCCTCAAGGGTTCCATCAGCATTGCCAATCGCACGCTGGACTTCAGCGACGTTGAGTTGTGTGATGCCTAGGTAGTGGTCGCCACTAGTCCTGTGAACCTCTGCCATCGCTAATAGGTGGTCTAGGGTCACATCCAACGCCCCGTCGATAGATCCATCTATCAGTAGAACCATGGCGCGTGCAATTGCTGCCAATTCCCCCGACTGGTTGCGTTCGCAAACCTCCAAGCCGGCGTGCCTTGCCTGACCAAAACGACCAACATGGTGATACACGGAAGCTAGGTTGACGAGGGCTTGATCCAGGATTGGCCCGGGACCGTTTGCCCGTTGCGAAGCGACGGCGGACTCCGCCAGGCGAACCGCATCCTCGGGTCGGTCTCGATGGAGTTCCATCCGCGACAGGACAATGTTGAAGACTGGTGACGTCCGACCATCCGGCAGCCGATCAATAAAGGTCTCCGCAATCGCGAAGTCACCGCCGGCCATGATTGAGGGCACGGACGCCTCGACGAGTCGGTGTAGTTCGTCAATGTCCCCTGCCGCAGCGAGATGGTAGGCAGCCAGGCGCCAATCCGAAGCCATGGCGTGGCGAGCAATCAATCGGTGAAGTCGCACGATTTCCTCGTCACCGACCTCGCGACGCAGGCGAGCCTCGAGAAATTCCTGGACCAGCGGGTGGTATCGCCGACCGCCCGACCGAATATCACTCCGACGACCGAGCAAGCTGAGGTCATCGGCTTCGGCGATCATTCGGCTCGCCTCGATGGTGTCGACTTCGCCAACGACCGCCGCCAGCCCAGGGTGGACGGACTGGAGGAGAGCGATCCGCATGAGGAACGTTTGGGTGGCCGGCAGGAGATCCCCGACGACCTCCTCCGCCAGGTAGTCATAGAGATCGCCGCTCGCGCCGCTCAGACCCTCGATGAACTCGCGGATCTCGACGGGTGTTCGATCGCGGAGGGCGGCTTGCACGAGCTGCAGGCAGGCCGCCCAGCCATCCACCCGCCCGGCCAGGTCGGCGAGCAGGTCCTGGTCAAGGTCTCGGTGATAAATGTCCCGGAACAGCCGCTCGGACTCATCGATATCAAAGCGGAGGTCTGCCGTCCGGAGCTCAACCACCGCACCGGTTGATCGAAGCCGAGCGAGTGCGAGACTGGGCGACCGACGTCCGGCGAGAACGATGGTCAGTCGATCGGGTGCTTGGGCCACGAATTCATTGAGCACCTGTCGGATCTCGGCCACGTCGTCGACGAGGTGATAGTCGTCCAGGATGAGGATCGTCCCGCCACTGGATCCGAGTGGGCCGAAGTCTGCAATCAGCGCCTTGACCACCTCGTCGCGAGCTGGCGGATCCGGGGAGCCCATTCGATCGAGAAGACTTTGCGTGTTGGACCCGAATTGCGGATCGACCTCCCGACCGGTAGCCACGAGGTAGCGGATCAGGTTGACCCAGCTGCGATCGTTGGTGTCGATCCGATACCAGAGGACTCGACGACGCGTCCGTCGACTGAAGTCGGCCAACAGTGTCGTTTTGCCATACCCGGCTTCTGCCGTGACCAGGATGACGCGGGATTCGGACTGGGCGCTCAACCAGTCGAGGAGGCGGTCGCGTTGAAGCGTCTCGGAGCGCAGCGCCGGTCGCTGGATCTTCGTCAGCTGGAGTGGGAACTCCGACACGCGCTCCCCCGACTCGCGCAGCGGGGCGTACACCGGAGATGCCCGCCCCGGACCGACTGGCACCAGGCTTCGACCACCATTCGGTGGCTGGGTTACCTGCTGAGCCGCGAACGATAGGGATGGCGACGCCTGCCTGTCAACGGATGTTCGTCCGGACAACAGGCCGTGGCGTGACCCATCAGACGTTCGTTCGCGGTCGTCGGTTTCGGATTTGGGAGCGGCCATGTCGCGCATGGTGGCCGCTGGTTCTCATCGGCGGATTAGCTGCGCGTGTCGCGCGGCCGTCAGCCCTCGTATTCGAAGCCGATCTTGACTTCGACCCGGTATTCGACGATCTCGCCGTTGTCCACCACGGCGGACGACTTCACGACCTCGACCGTCTGGATGTTGCGCACGGTCTTCGAGGCAGTGGCGACCGCCTGGCGCGCCGCGTCGCTCCACGAGCGCGGGCTGGTTCCGACCATCTCGCGAATGATGATGACGCCCATGGGTGGTTCTCCTCCGGCCATGCCAACCACCCCAGTCTAGCCTCAGGCGGGCGCCGCGCTCACTTCGCGGGCGGCCTGGACCTTGTCGAAGCACGAGCTGCAGTAGATCGGCCGGTCGTTGCGAGGGGCAAACGGCACGATCGCCTGGCCGCCACATGTTCCGCAGATCGCGGCGTGGAACTCACGCGGTCCGCCGATCGTGCGGGCCCGTTTGGCCGCGGCTCGACAGGACAGACAGCGTTGCGGGTCGTTCAGGAGACCCTTGCTGATGAAGAACGCCTGCTCGCCGGCAGAGAAGACGAACTCCTCCGCACAATCGCGGCAGACCAGTGTTCGATCCGTGTGCACCCTGATCCCGGCCCTCCTTGCGCCCTGTAGCGAGGATGAATCAGAGCCCCATCCACGAGTAGGTCGGACTCTAGAGCGGGACGATACGCGGGTCGTCAAGCCGGATCGGCTTCAGCGACGGCGGCCCGCGGCGAGCTCGTGCACGAATTGGCCGAGGCGTCGCCCGCTCGGGCCGGTGCGTGCAAGCAAACTGGTGCCAGGGCGCACCAATCTGTGAGGCGGTCCAGGACTAGTGGACGGCCTCGGCGTAGCGCTCGCCGGCGTAGTTCACGAAGCGGGTCTGGCTCTTCTTGAACCACAGCTTGATTTCGCCGGTTGGACCGTTGCGGTGCTTGGCCAGCTTCAGGTTGATGATCTCGCCGTCCGTGTCCTGGTCCTCGCCGGCCCGTTCCTTCTCGCGCCACAGGAACATCACGAGGTCGGCGTCCTGCTCGATCGCGCCTGACTCGCGCAGGTCGGACAGGCGCGGTTCGCGCGACTCGCGCATCTCGGGCTGGCGTGACAGCTGGGACAGGGCGATCACCGGGACCGACAGCTCGCGGGCGAGCGCCTTCAGTCCGCGCGAGATCTCGGACACCTCCTGGACCCGGTTCGAGTCGCGGTTGGAGGTGGTGGCCTGCATCAACTGGAGGTAGTCGACGACGATCAGGTCGAGGCCGGCCTCGGCCTGCAGCCGGCGGGCTTTGGTCCGGAGCTCCATGGCGCTGATGTTGGGCGTGTCGTCGATGTAGATGGGGGCAGCCGACAGCGAGTTCATGGCGGGCGCGATGCGGGCGAAGTCCATCTCTTCGAGGAACCCGCTGCGCAGGCGCTGCGAGTCGATGTTGGCCACGCTGGACAGGAGCCGCAGCACGAGCTGCTCCTTGCTCATCTCCAGGCTGAACACGCCCACGCTCTTGCCGTCATGGACGGCGGCATGCTCGGCGATATTCAGGGCAAAGCTGGTCTTGCCCACGCTGGGCCGGGCGGCCAGGACCACGAGGTCGCTCTTCTGGAGGCCCGTGGTCAGCGCATCAAGGTCGGCGAACCCGGTCCGAATGCCGCTGATCTCGCCCCGATGGGCATGCAGGTAGTCCAGTCGGTCATAGGCGTCATGGAGAAGCGAATTGAGCTTGCTGAAGCCGGTTTCGATCCGGCGCTGACTGACGCTGAACAGCTCGCTCTCGGCCCGGTCGATTGCTTCCTGGATCTCGGCCGGATCCTCGTAGCCGATCCCGGCGATCTTGCCGGCTGCGGCAATCAGGTTGCGCAGAACGGCTTTGCGTTCGACGATCCGGGCGTACTGGACAGCGTGGACGGCAGTCGGCGTCTGGTTCGACAGGCTGGCCAGGTACGACCGGCCTCCGACAGGATCGAGCTGTTCCCGGCGCTCTAGCGACTCGGCAACGGTGACGATGTCGACTGGCTCGCGCCGCTCGAACAGGTCCAGCATCGCGGTATAGATGGTGCCGTTGGCCTGCCGGTAGAAGTCGTCCGCGCGCAGGAACTCGGCGATCTCCACGATCGCGTCGCGGTCGATCAGGATGGACCCGAGGACGGACTGCTCCGCCTCGAGGCTCTGTGGGGGAAGTCGGTCGATCAAGGCACACCCAGATTGCGGGACGGCCGTGACAGCTCTTGCGTCACGGGCGGGTTGGCGAGGAAGGCCCAATGGTCGTTGGACCAGCGCCCCCAGTGCTCAACCGAAAGCGGCATTCCGCCCAGGTTCTGTCCACGAAGTCGGGCGGGGCGTTGACAGGATGTGGACGGTCCTGTGGATGAGCGGGCCAGTGACTCGCTCGACGCTCAGTCGAGGCGGCGGATGACCCCGATGAGCTTGCCCTGGATGAGCACGTTGTCGTAGAACATCGGCGCGTATTCCTGGTTGGCGGGCTGGAGGCGGATCCGGCCGGCTTCCTTGAAGAAGCGCTTGAGGGTGACCGCGTTCTCTTCGACCTGGGCCACCACGATGTCGCCGTTGCGGGCGGTGGACTGGGGCCGGATCACGACGAAGTCGCCATCGGCAATGTGGGCATCGATCATCGAATCGCCGCGCACGCGCAGGACGTAGGCGTCGCCACTGGGGGCGAGCATCTCGGGCACGGCCATCGTCTCGTCGGCGCGCTGGTAGGCCTCGATCGGCCCGCCGGCTGCGATCTCGCCGATGATCGGCAGGAGATGCGACTCGGTCGCGGCACTCTGCGGGGTCAGCTCGCTGGACAGGCCGAGCTGCAGGGCGGCGGTTGGCGTGAGGCGGATCGAGCGGGCCTGGCCGGCGCCGCGCTCCAGGTAGCCCTCGCGCTCGAGGATCTGGAGGTGGTGATGGACGGCCGAGGTGGACGCCAGGTTGACAGCTCGCGCGATCTCCCGAACTGACGGCGGCACCCCGCGCGTGCGCAGGGTTGCGGCGATGTAGTCGATGATCTTGAGCTTGCGTTCCGCGTCGTGTTTGGTCATCCGACCTCCGTTCACGTGCACGGTACCGAACGGACGTTCGATTGTCAACCCTTGCCGGACGACCGGCCGCGTCCCGCCTGGTCCGGGTCGTGGCCACCTCGTGGACGCCACTGCTAGACTGCGCTGTCCCGGAACGGCATGCCTGCGGCAGCCGGCCCCGGCGACGACAACTGGAGGCTGAGGCAGGCGATGGCACGCTCGAAGGACAAGGCACGCGGCGGCGGCTCCGGCCGGGCGCTGGGCCGCGTCCTGAGCATGACCGCATTCCTGCCGGTGGCCAGCCGGGCACCGATCTACGCTCGCCTCATCTGGGCCCTGATCCGCGATGAGCGGACACCGGTGGCCCGCAAGGCGCTCCTGGCCGGTGCGCTGGGCTACCTGGTCCTGCCGGCCGACCTCATTCCGGACCGGATCCCGCTGATCGGCGGCCTCGACGATCTCGTCGTTGTTGTCCTGGCGGTGGACCTGTTCCTCGACGGCGTGCCCAACGAGGTCCTCGGCGAGAAGCTCGACGAGCTCGGGATCGAGCGGACCGCGTTCGATCGGGATGTCGCCCAAATCAGACGGATCATGCCGGCCCCAATCCGGCGCGCCATTCGCCGGGTCCCGCAGGCCGTTGGCCTGGGCGTGGGTGCCCTGCGTTCGACCAGGATCGGGCCGCGTGTTCGGGCCTGGATCACCAAGGAGGGTTCGCTCGCGTGAAGGTCATCCTGACGGCCGACGTCGCCGCGCTCGGAAAGAGCGGCGAGATGAAGGCGGTGGCCGACGGCTACGCGCTCAATTTCCTGATCCCCCAGAAGCTCGCGGTGCCCGCCGCCGGTGGCGCCTACCGCGCCTGGCAGCACGACATTGCCAGCCGCGAGGACAAGCGCAAACGTGAGCGCGAAGAGGCCGAGATCAACGCCAACCGGATCGGCGGGACCACCCTGACCATGGGCGTGAAGGTGGGCGACGGCGGCAAGCTGTACGGCTCGATCACGGCCAAGGACATCGCCGATGCGCTGGCCCGCCGCGGGATCACGGTCGATCGCCACAAGATCGACCTGGACGAGCCGCTCAAGTCGCTGGGCACCTACAAGGTCGCGATCCGGGTCCTGGCCGGGATGACCCCCGAGGTCACGATCGTCGTCGAGCCCAAGGGCTAGCTCGGAGAAGTCAACAGTGACGACGCTGGCCAATCGGCCCAACACCGCCCTCCTCGTCATCGACGTCCAGAACGGCGTCGTCGACGGCAACTACCAGCGTGATTCGGTGGTGGCCAACGTGGCCATCCTGGTCGACAAGGCCCGCCACGAGCAGGTCCCCGTCGTGTGGGTCCAGCACTCCGACGAGGGGCTGGTCCGGGGCAGCGATAGCTGGCGGATCGTGCCCGACCTGGCTCCGGGCGCGGCCGAGCCGCTGGTCGAGAAGCTCTACGGCGACTCGTTCGAGGACACCAGCCTCGAGTCCGTCCTGGCCGGTCTTGGCATCGGGCGCCTCGTGGTCGTGGGCGCCCAGACCGATGCCTGCATCCGTTCGACGCTCCACGGCGCTCTCGCCCGAGGCTACGACGCGATCCTGGTGAGCGATGCGCACACCACCGAAGACCAGACGGCCTGGGGTGCGCCGCCGCCGGACAAGGTGATCGCCCACACCAACCTGTACTGGACCTACCAGACGGCCCCCGGACGGACGGCCGGAACGGTCAAGACCACAGACGTGGACTTCAGCGCTCGGTAAATCCGCGGCTTGGGCGCGGGTGGGCCACGACCGGGCCGCTTTGGGAGGTCGCTACCCCTCCTGATGCTCGATCCATGAGCATTCCGAGGGGAACGCGGCCCTCAATGGGCTCACCCGCGGGCGGCGCCCCGGTTGGCGGAGACCGTCGCGCACGATGTGTGCACGATTCGCGGCTCGGATCGGGCTGGCGACCTGCTGGATTGCCCTCAACTTGCCCTTGCCTGCCGGCTTGGCCTCGGAATGCTCATGCAGCGAGCGCGACCGACGCTTAGGCCGCC
>JBBRIV010000084.1:0-10990 GCA_038220425.1 Candidatus Limnocylindrales bacterium | reverse complement strand
ACTACAGCCGGAACTGCATCTGGTACATGGCGCCCGGGGCCAATGGACTGCCTGATCCGACCAAGATCGAGGCGTTCGAGACGAACGCGAGCGGGCCGGTCCACCTGGTTGTCGGGCCCGACCACAACCTGTACTACGTGGGATTTGGCGGCTCGATCCGGCGAATCGTCTATTCGTCGACGAACCACGTGCCGGTCGCCTCGTTCACGGCCAGCGCCATCTATGGCCCGACGCCGCTCACGATCAACTTCGACGCCAGTGGCTCGACCGACGCAGACCCGGGCGACACCCTGACCTACAGCTGGGACCTCAACGGCGACGGTACCTACGGCGACGCAACCGGCGTGACCGCCTCCAAGACCTACACGGTCCTGGCCGATGTGCCGGTCAGCGTCCAGGTCATGGACAACCACGGCGCCGCCTCCACCTCCACGATCAACGTCTTCCCGGGCGACACGCCGCCCGTTGTCACGATCAGCTCGCCGACCAACGCCTCGACCTGGAAGGTGGGCGACGTGATCAACATGACGGCCGATGCCACCGATTCCGAGCAGACCCTGCCCGATTCGGCTTTCAACTGGACGATCATCCTGCATCACTGCTACACCCTGGCCAACTGTCACACCCACGGCCTGACCGGGTTCATCGGTCGCTCCGGCCAGCTCGTCGCGCCCGACCACGGGTACCCGTCCTACCTCGAGTTCGACCTGACCGTGACCGACGCCGACGGCCTAGCCGTGACCCAGGTGGTCACCAGCTATCCCAAGACGGTCAACCTGACCTTCCTGAGCAATCCCAGCGGGTTGCAGGTCTATGACGGCGACGGTGGGGCCAACGAGGCCACGCCGGTCAGCCGCCCGGTGATCATCGGCTCGACCGTCTCGGTCAGCGCCCCGACGCCGCAGGTCCTCAACGGCACCGGCTACGCGTTTGCCAGCTGGTCCGACGGCGGCGCCCAGAGCCACGACATCACGGCGCCGGCAACGGACGCCACGTACAGCGCCACCTACACGAGCACCGGGGCTGTCGCCCTCGCCTCGGATTCGTTCAGCCGGGCGGCCGCCAGCGGAAGCTGGGGCACGGCCGACGTGGGCGGGGCCTGGACCGTCGCTCCAGCCGGCCAATTCGCCCTGACCGGGACCGGCGGGACGCTCTCCAGCCCCAGCGCGGGCAAGACCGGGACGGCCCTGCTGGGCGTCTCGGCTCGCGACGTCGATATCTCGTTCAGCATCGCCTCGGACCGCGGCCCGACCGGCTTCGGCCAGTACCCGGCCGCGATCATCCGGCACCAGCCCAGTGGCCAGGAGTACTGGGTCAAGGTCCATCAATCGGCGACGGGTGCGATCTTCCTGTCGGCCAGTACCTGGAGCGGCACGGCGGAAACGTCACTCGGGCCGGACATCGCCACGGGCCTGACCCAGGTGGTCGGTGTTCCGATCAATGTCCGGGTCGACGTCAGCGGGATCAATCCCACCAAGATCACCGCCCGGGCGTGGGCCTCCGGTGCCGCCGAGCCGGCCACCTGGATGCTGTCGCTGACCAATGCCACGACCGGTCTGCAGGTCGCCGGCACGCTCGGCCTTCGGGCGACCACCTCCGGTTCAACCACGAACAGCCCAACCCTGTTCACGTTCGACAGCTACCTCGTCAACTCGCTCGGCGGTACGCCGCCACCGCCACCGCCCAGCACCATCGCAACCGATACCTGGACCCGGACCGTCGCCAACGGCTGGGGGACGGCCACCACCGGCGGTGCCTGGACCCTCGTCGGCGGGAATCCCGCCTTCGCGGCTGACGGCACCGGCGGGACCATCCAGATCGCCACCGCCGGCTCGCGCCGCTATGGCCTGCTGGCAGGTGCCTCGGCCCTGAACACCGATGAGACGTTCACGGTTGCTTCGGACAAGGCCGTGGTCGGCACGGGCCAGTACGCCTATGCCATCCTCCGCCACCAGGCCGCCGGGGCTGAGTACTGGGGCAAGCTCCACTTCTCGGCAACCGGCGCCGTCTTCATCACGGCCAGCGCCTACACGGGCACGGCCGAGACCGTTCTTGGCCCCGAGGTCAACAGCGGCCTCACCCGGGTCCCGGGAACCGCCATCAATGTCCGCTTCCAGGTCATCGGGACCAGTCCGGCGACGATCCGGGGCCGGGTCTGGGCAGTGGGATCCCTCGAACCGACGACCTGGAACTTCAGCTACACCGCCGCGACCGCCGCTCTCCAGACCGCCGGCAGCGTCGGCCTGCGGGCGACTGTCTCGAGCACCAGCACGAACATCCCGGTGACCTTCCGGTTCGACAACCTGACCGTCCTGGACCTGGGCGCAACAGCCACCCCCTCGGTTGCAGTCTCATACCTGGCGACGCAGTTGACGGCCCGCACCGTAACCGCAAGAACCGGCCGAATCGGGCCAATCGCCCGGTAGGATCAACCGACGACACAGGCGCGCTTCGGCGGGCCAATCGGGCGCCTCAGCGCCCATTGAACCTGTAATCTCTTTCATCGGGAGCCCAACCTCATGGAAATCGCGATCGTCGGAGCCGGCTATGTCGGCCTCGTCACCGCCGCTTGTCTCGCCAGCCTCGGGACCACCGTCCGCGTCCTGGAGTCCAACCTCGCTCGCGTGGCGACCCTCAGCGCTGGCCAGTCGCCGATCGCCGAGCGCGGCCTGGACGACCTCCTGGCCGACGGCCTGGCCGCCGGCCGGCTGTCGTTCAGCGCCGATCCGGCCACCCTCCACGGCTGTCGCCTGGTGATCGTGGCAGTCGGAACCCTCGACAGCGCCGGGGAATGGACCGATCGGCTCGTCCGTGAAGTCGTCCTGGCCATTGCCGCGGACCCCGCGGCGCCTCGTTCGATCGTGATCCGGAGCACCCTCCTGCCGGGCACCGCGGTTGGCCTGGCCGCCGCTGCCGCCGCGGTCGATCCCAGTGTCGAAGTGGGCTTCAACCCGGAATTCACCCGGGAGAGCTCAGCCGTCGACGACTTCCTGCACCCCGACCGGATCGTGATCGGCGTCGCAACCCCGGGTCATTCGGTCCTCGAGACCGACCTGCGCCGGATGTACGCGCCGCTCGAGGCACCCGTCCTCGTGGCCGACCGGACGAGCGCCGAGATGATCAAGATGGCCTCGAACGTGTACCTGGCGACCAAAATCACCTTTGCCAACGAGCTCGCCCGGCTGTGCGAGGCGATCGGCGCCGACGTGGCCGCCGTCGTCGATGGCGTGGGCTTCGACAAGCGGATCGGCCGGGCCTTCCTGTCGCCCGGCCCCGGCTTCGGTGGTTCGTGCCTGCCCTCCCAGGCCCGGGCCCTGCCCGAGCTGGCCAGCAAGCACGGCCTGCCCGACGGGCTGTTCGCCGCGGTTGATCCATCCAACTCGGCCCAGGCCGACTGGCTGCTCGACCTTGCCGAGAACGCCCGGGGACAGTCCCTCGATGGCGCCCGGGTGGCCCTCCTCGGCCTGACCTTCAAGGCCGGCACCGGCGACCTGCGCGAGTCGCCGGCGCTCCGGCTGGCCGCCCGGCTGATCGACCGCGGAGCGATTGTCCGCGCGTTTGACCCGATTGCCACCGAGACCGGCGTGGCCGAGATCGCCCGCTCCGGGCGGGTGGCCGAGGCTGCCAGCTCGGCCCTCGAGGCCGTCCGCGATGCCGAGGTCGTGATCATCGCGACGGAGTGGCCCGAGTTCCGTGGTCTCGACTGGACGGCCGTCCGCTCCCGAATGGCCGGCGACCTGATCGTCGACGCCCGGCACGTGGTCGATCCGGCCAGCGCCGCCACCGTCGGCCTGCGCGTCGTTGGGGTGGGTCATCCCCGCCCGGCCAACCTCGGTTCGAGCGCCGCTCCGGCCGCCGATCGGACGGTCGCCTGATGTACGAACGCCTGTCGCCGGCACCCCTGCCGGCCCGGCCCGGCTGCTGCATCTGGTTCACCGGCCTGTCCGGAGCCGGCAAATCGACGACTGCAGCCGTGCTCGCCCGCCGGCTCGAAGCGGCCGGCCGGACCGTGACCGTCCTCGACGGTGACATCGTCCGGACTCACCTGTCGCGCGGCCTGGGCTTCAGCAAGGACGACCGCGACGCCAACGTCCGGCGGATCGGCTTTGTCGCCGCCGAGGTGGTTCGCCATGGTGGAATTGCGATCTGCGCGGCGGTCAGCCCGTACCGGGTTGCCCGCGACGACGTCCGGGCGATGCTCGACCCGGGCGCCTTCTGCGAAGTCTTCGTGAGCACTGACCTGGCCACCTGCGAGCGGCGCGATCCAAAGGGCATGTACGCGGCCGCCCGGCGCGGGGAGATCAAGGCCTTCACCGGCGTCGACGATCCGTATGAGCCGCCCCTGGCGGCCGAGCTGGTGATCGATACGGTCAACAGCTCACCCGAGGACAACGCCGAACGGGTCATCGCCTGGCTCCAGGCCCACGATGTGCTCGACCGCCAGCGCGTGGCCGCGACCCGATGAGCCTCGGCCGGTTGTATGTGCTGGGCGGCCAGCAGCGCGGCGCCCGGCCCATGTCGGGCGGCCTGGACTGGTACGAGTACGAGCGCGGCCTGATCCTCGAGGTGGACCCGGTCAGTGGTTCGGTCGAGCGCCGGGTTGCCTACGAGTCACCGGCCGGCAGCCGGGTCGCGGAGGATCCGGTTGTCCTGTTCAAGTCGGCCACCCTGGTCGGCGACACGCTGTATGCCTGCACCCAGACCGAGCTGCTGATGTACCACGTGCCCGACTTCCGTCCGGCCGGCTATATCAGCCTGCCCCGCTTCAACGACGTCCATCACGTCCGGCCCACGGCCAACGACGGCCTGCTCGTGGCGATCTCCGGGCTGGACCAGGTCGTGGAGCTCGACCTTGACGGCACCCTCCGGCGGGAGTGGGGCGTGATCGAAGGCGAGGGGCCCTGGGACCGGTTTGACCCGGCCATCGACTACCGCCTCGTGCGCACGACCAAGCCCCATCACGGGCACCCCAACCACGTCTTCCAGCTGGGCGACGAAGTCTGGGCGACCCGCTTCGAGCAGCGCGACGCCGTGTCGTTGACCGAACCCGGCCGACGGATCGCGATCGACCTGGAGCGGCCCCACGACGGGCTGGCCCACGACGGGCGGGTGTGGTTCACCACGGTCAACGGCAAGGTGGTTGTGGCCGATGCCACCAGCCTGGCGGTGGTCGACGTGATCGACCTGGCCGGTTGCCAGTCCTCGGACGAACCCCTGGGCTGGGCCCGCGGGATCCACGTTGATGGCGAGGGTGGCCTGTGGGTTGGCTTCTCCCGGATCAGGCCCACGAAATTCCGCGAGAACGTGGCCTGGCTGGCCCGCGGCTTCAAGAATGTCCGGCCCACCCGGATCGATCGGTATGACCTGGCAACCCGCCAGCTGACCCACTCGATCGACCTCGAACCGGCCGGCCTGAGCGCCGTGTTCAGCGTTCACGGGGCTCCTCCGGCGGGTTGACCGCGGTGCCAGGAGGCACCGTTTACCCCACCCCACCGCACGCCCATGACCATGGGGCCACGGTTTCCGGGCGTTTTTGGCCGGATGGTCACGGGTCTAAACACAGCTGGCCGCTCCTACGGTTGCAGGGCACTTGCCCCCGTGGAAGAGGAGCGACCCATTGTCGAACCACGTGCATGGTGCGAGCACTCCAACTCGACCCGATCCGAACGCCGCTGTTCGCCGGGAGCTCGCCCGTGCTCATCATTCGCCCCGGCCGATGGCCTGGCTGCTGGTCTTTGCCCTGCTCGCCGTTGGCGGCATGGGTTTTGGCCGATGGCTGACCCACCCCGGCGGAATCCTTGCGGCGTCCACCTCCGGCCAGACCGTCTGGCAGGATTCGGATTCGCATCTCCACTGGAGCGCCGGCTGGAATGTGGTCAGCGTCCGGAGCGCTTCCGGCGGTAGCGAGCACGTCAGTTCGCGAGCCGGCGCGTCCGTCACCGTCGTGTACTACGGCTCGTTCGTCCAGATCCTGGCCCCCACCGGGCATGGTGCCGGGATCATCCGGATCACCCTCGACGGGGTCATCACCTCGGTCTCAACGCGGGCCGACGCCTACCATCCTCACGCCGTCGTGTTTGGCGCAGCCGGGATCGGCCGCCGCCATGTCCTGACCATCGAGGTTGCCGGATCATCCGGCCACCCCTCCGTGGCCATCGATGCCCTGGTGATCACGCCGGTCCAGGTGCTCGTGGCGCCGGCGCCCACACCGACGCCCACGCCTACCCCGTCCCGGACCCCCAGGCCGTCGCCCAGCCACAGCCCATCTCCGACACCCACCCCGACTCCGTCTCCGACGCCTACACCTACGTCAACTCCGACTCCTACGCCCACGCCAACTCCGACCCCGACGCCGGTGTTGACGCCCGATCCGACGCCGATCCTCACCCCGGACCCAACCCCAACCCCAACGCCGACGCCGACGCCCACGCCGGTGTTGACGCCGGCCCCCACCCCAACGCCGACTCCGACGCCCACGCCGGTGTTGACGCCGACTCCGACGCCGACGCCGACTCCGACGCCCACACCGGTGTTGACGCCGACGCCCACCCCGACGCCGACGCCCACCCCGACGCCCACGCCAACGCCGACGCCCACGCCGACGCCGTTGACCGGTTCGTTCGTGGCCACCAACGGTAACGACGCTAATCCCGGCACCCAATCGCAGCCCTGGCGGACCCTTCAGAAGGCGGCCGACACGGCCACCGGCAACGTCTGGATCCGGGGTGGCACGTACAGCTCGTTCACCCTCCGTCGGAACGGCCTGACCTTCTCGTCCTACCCGCGCGAGACCGCCCGGATCAGTGACACCTCGGCCACCGACATGATCTACATCCTCAAGGTCAACGGAGCCACCTTCCAGAACCTGTCCGTGCAGGGCGGGATTGCGCTGGGTGGAGCCGGCTTCGACGTCGCCTCGAGCTCCAACGTGATCCTCAATAACAACGTCATCGACAGCAGCGTGACGGGCAACCGGGGCTTCGGCATCCGGACCTGGAACTCGACCAACACGATCATCGAGAACAACGACATCTCGGAGCAGGCTGCCGGGATCCAGATCTCCTATTCAGCCGGTGACGACCAGGTTCTCAACAACCTGATCCACAACAACGACCGGATGATCGTCAATACCACCTCACCAACCAACGACGACCACGGTGCCAACGGAGTGATCTTCCTGGAGACCACCGGCTCGACCCTGGCCAGTGGCAACGAGCTGTGGGGCAACCGGGCTCTCAGCCACGACTACGGCTACGACGGCAGCGCCTTCGAGATCTATGGCGCCTCGGACGTGACGATCACCGACAACCAGATCTGGAACAACAAGCAGGTCATGGAGACGGGTACCGACGGTCGCGTGTGCAACAACGTCACGTTCACCCGAAACGTGGCCTGGTCGGGCACCTCGGTCGCGGGCTGGGCGCGCGGCCTGATCCTGGCCTGCGCCAGCAACTCGCTGGTGGCCTTCAACACGCTCGACGGCTTCGACATCTCGGATGTCTCGATCGTGTACAACGCCGGCTACAAGTACCAGGGTTCACTGACCGGCCTCAAGGTGGAGGACAACGTCCTGATCAGCAGCGGCGATCCGGTCTACCACCTCGAGACCCCGCCATCCGGGGTGACCGTCGACCGAAACGTGGTCTGGAACCGGACCGGCGGCTCGCTGGTCTGGGACAAGACCCACAACGGGACCACCAGCTGGGCCACATTCCGGAGCTGGTACGGCTACGAGTCACATGGGCTGAACAGCGATCCGATGATCATGAGCCTGTCGGCCCGTGACTACCGCCTCCAGACGGCGTCGCCGGCGATCAACGCCGGCTCGGTGATCAGCGGCGTGTCGAGCTCGTACCTCGGTAGCGCCCCGGACATCGGCCGCTTCGAGAACCGCTGACCGAACGCAACGGAACCTTCAGCAACACTCTCCCTTCATACGGATTCGGGGACCATCCGGGCTATCCTGCTCGGATGAATGTCCCCGCCCGCGAGGCACAGCGATGAGCCGCCTGTCCGGATCAGGCGGCTCGCTCGCGGCCCGGGTTGGCCTGGGCACCCGGGTCGACCTGCTGGCCGCCCATATCCGGACGCCGATGTACCGGAATGCCTATGCCCTGATGCTCAGCAACGTCCTGACCTCGGGCCTGGGGATCGTTTACTGGGCGCTGGCCGCCCGCCTCTACCCGGCCGATGCGGTCGGCCGGAACTCCGCCCTGATCTCGTCGATGACCTTCCTGGCGGGCGTGTCCCAGCTCAACCTGCGCTCGGCCCTCAACCGGTTCATCCCGGAGGCCGGTGAGCGGACGAGCCGGTTGATCGGCTACGCCTACCTGGCCACCCTGCCGACCACGGTCGTTGTCGGGATTGCCTTCTTCAGGATCATCTCGGCGGCCTCGCCCGATTCGGCCCAGGCAGCCATTGCGGCAATGCCCCTGGCGGTGGCCGGCTTCATCGCCGCCACGGCGGCCTGGTCGATCTTCAACATGCAGGATGGGGTCCTGACCGGGCTGCGCCAGGCGCTGGTCGTGCCGGTCGAAAACTCCACCTTCTCGATCGCCAAGATCGTGCTCCTGATCGCCTTCACCGGCCTGGCCACCTACGGGATCTTCCTGTCGTGGGCCATCCCCACGATCATCGGCGTGGTCCTGATCAGCATCGTCGTCTTCCGCTGGGCGATCCCGATCCACGTGGCTGCCAGCCGGGAGGTGGCCCGGCCGCTTGAGCTCGCTCGGATCGTGCGCTTCGTGACCGGCGACTACCTCGGCGCCCTGTGCGTCCTCGCCTACGTCAGCCTGCTGCCGGTGATCGTGATCGACCGGGCCGGCCCCGAGGCCGGGGCGTACTTCTACATCGTGTGGATCATCGCGACGTCGCTCAACCTGCTGCCCCTGAGCATCACGATCAGCCACACCGTCGAAACGGTGAGCACCAAGGGCGACCCGATTGCCCGGACCCGCGGGGCGCTGGTCCACGCCCTCCGCCTGCTCGTTCCGATCGTGGCCCTGATCACGATCGGGGCGCCCTGGATCCTGGCCATCTTCGGCCATGGCTACGCCGCCAACGGGACCGACCTGCTGCGCCTGCTGGCCCTCTCGGTCATTCCCTACTCGATCAACCTGATGTACTTCAGCCTGGCCCGGATCCGGGCCAAGGTCACCGGAATCGTGATCGTCCAGGCCAGCCTGGCCGTGCTGACTCTTGGCCTGTCCTATCCGCTCCTCGACCGGCTGGGCGTGACCGGCATCGGCGTCGCCTGGCTGGTCAGCCAGGGCATCGTGGCGATCATCCTGCTGGCGACCGAGCTCCGGCCGGTCATCCTGTCACGCGGCCGGGGCTACTAGCCGAGCTGCTCCAGCATCCGGCGAACGTCGCCGGCACTCCGACAGTGGACCACCTTGGCCCGCAGCGGCGAGAGCACCGACGAGGTGATGTCGCGGCCGCTGATCTGTTCGGATGCAGCACTGATCGTGGGCGGGTGGGTCAGCTCAGGGTCGCCTGCGGCGTCGATCCGGCCGTCCGCGTAGTAGGCCCGTGTCTCGCGGATCGAGCGGACCAGCTCGAGCGCGTGCCGGAACTGCTCCCGTGGGCGGACCAGGCCGCGCAGGCCGCGCTGGCGCATCTCGGCCACGGCGCCGGCGGCAAAGCGCCCGACGACCCGGCGGACCGCGGTGGGCCACGACACCGCGTCGAGCCACACGATCACCTGGGCACGCTCGTACAGCTCCGACGTCCAGCCCGTGTAGATCCCCTCGACGACCCATTCGTCGCCGGCCGCGATCTCGTTGGCCGCAGTCAGTCGGGTCTCGAGGGGCCGCAGGCTGCCGTCGCGGGCGTCGAGGGCGACCTCGTCAAGGTGGTGGATGGGCAGGTTGCGCCGGCTGGCCAGCTCGCCGCCGATCGTGGTCTTGCCACTGCCCGAGCCACCCACGATCAGGATCCGCTGGGCCCGGCCCGGGGCAGTTGGCGTCTCGAGCAGGCTGTCGTACAGGCGCTCGAACCGGGGCAGCACGGATTCGCTCGTGAACAGCTGGATCCGGACCTTACCGGCCTGCCCGAACTGATCGCGCAGCTCGGGATTGGCGACAAGCTCCTCCATCCGCTGGGCCAGCTGGCCGACGTCGCCCGGATCGGTCAGGAAGCCGGTCTCGCCATCGACGACGATGTCGGTGATCCCGCCAACGGCACTGCCGATGACCGCCTTGGAGCGGCTCATGGCCTCCAGGCTGACGACACCCAGGGGTTCCGGCCAGACCGATGGAACCACCCCGAACAGGCACCGATCCCAGGCGGCCATGACGCTCGCGTGGGGCACGTTCTCCAGGACGGTCACGCCCGGCGGAAACGCCGGCGTGTCTGGCCAGCGCGTGCCGATCAGGACCAGGGGCGGCTTGACCGGAAGCCGGTTGTAGGCCTCGACGAGGACGTTGATCCCCTTGTGGGCCTGGAGCGCCCCGACGAACAGGATGTACGGCTCGGCCGGCAGGACATCGCCCAGGGTCGACTGACCGCCGGTCAGCTCGAGGAAGCTGGGGATCACGAAGTCGGGGACCAGGGTTCCCCGCGACTCGCTCGACTCATGGAGGAGGTCGCGGCGGGTCACTGTCTGGACGAACGAGGTGATGCTGTGGGCACCGGCGATCTTGCGGGTGAGCAGCGGCCGGCCGCTGAACACGCCCGCAACGGCCACGGCAGCCTTCGCCCGGCCGTACTTCTGGGATGCGCAGCCGAGGCACTTCATTGGACTGGGCCCGTCGCACGTCCGGCCGTCGTAGAGCATCGTCCGGGTGGCGCAGGTGTAGCCGTAGTCGCGCACGGAGATCAGCAGGGGCACGTCCGAGCCGAGCAACGCCGCTGCGCACGAATAGGCGATCCAGCCGTGGGCGTGGACCAGGTCCGGCTTGAATTTGTGGATGAGCCGGCGCAGCTCGAGAGCCATGACCGGGTCGGGAAACGGCGGATGGTAACGCCGCTTTGGATCACCCGAGAAGCG
>JBBRIV010000083.1:0-11047 GCA_038220425.1 Candidatus Limnocylindrales bacterium | reverse complement strand
GATCGCGACCGTATCGCCGTAGTTGCCCGACGAGGCGAAGCCGAGGCCACCGACAAGGCCGCTGGCGAGGTCGCTGATGATGTCGCCGTTGAGGTTGGTGGTCACGATGATGTCGAACTGGGCGGGCGACTTGGCCAGCTGATGGGCCAGGTTGTCGATGATCAGGTGCTCGGCCTGGATCTCGGGATACTCCGGCGCCAGCTCCTCGAAGACCTTCTTGAACAGGCCCTCGGTCATCTTCATGATGTTGGCCTTGGTCGCTGCCGTGACCTTCGACCGGCCCTCGCGGCGGGCCAGCTCAAAGGCGTAGCGAATGACCTTCTCCGAGCCCTTCCGGCTGATGACCTTGAGGCACTGGCCAACGTCGGGGGTGACCATGTGCTCGATCCCGGCGTACAGGTCCTCGACGTTCTCGCGGACGATGATCATGTCCACGCCCTCACCGGCGTAGCGCGTCGGGACACCCGGCAGCTCCCGTGCGGGGCGCACGTTCGCGTACGTCTCGAACAGCTTGCGCAGGGTGACGTTGGCGCTCTTCTCGCCGAAGCCGACCGGCGTCTCCAGGGGACCCTTGAGGACCACCTGGGTGCGCTCGATCGAATGGCGGGTCTCGGCCGGGACGCCCGACGTATCGCCCTTCTCGAAGACCGCCGCGCCGGCCGCCGCCTCTTCCCAGTCGATCTTCACGCCCGCCGCCTCGATCACCCGGATGCCCGCGCGGACCACTTCCGGCCCTACGCCGTCGCCCGGGATCACGGTCACGCGGTGGGCTGAAGGCATTGGCGGAGCACTCCTGGTGGGCGGGAACGCTGGGTGCGAGCTGAATTGAGACCATTCTACCCGTGGCGCCCGGGCGGTCCGGGCTGGCGTGCCGGTCCGTGCCGGTCCCGGCGCTGACGTGCGGGGCCGGCGCCCGTGCAGGGCGGCGCCCGCCCCCGGCCGGCTCCGCCCTCGTCCGGCGCCGACGTGCACCGGGTACATCAAATCCCGTATTCGGGCCCGACTTGGGCGAGATAACCGGGCCGCGCAGACTAAATCAAGCGCCGGCGAGCCAAGTTTGAGCGTAATCGTCGAGGATCGCGGGCCCCATGGCCCGAAAATCGGGTCGGGAATCGTCGTCAAGCGGCCTGAAATCGGCGATTTGATGTACCCGGTACACGGGCCGGCGGATCGCGGGTCGCGGGTCGCGGGTCGCGGACGCGGGTCGCGCGCGAACTAGCCCCAGGTCAGCCGGCCGCGCGCCTCAACTGCTCGGCGAAGCACGTCTTCGGGCGACCCGCCGAGCACCGTCAGGTGGCCCATCTTGCGGCGCTCGAATACCTCGCGCTTGTCGTACAGGTGGAGATGGGCGGCGGGGTCACTCAGCGCCGAGGCCACGCCCAGCAGGCGTGCCTCGCGCCGCTCGCCGGTGCCCAGGACGTTGATCATCGCGGCGGCTCCGTGGTTCGCTGGATCGCCCAGCGGCAGGCCGCAGATCGCCCGGATGTGCTGCTCGAACTGGCTGGTCGCAGCCCCTTCGATGGTCCAGTGGCCGCTGTTGTGGACGCGCGGGGCCAGCTCGTTGACCACGAGCGAGCCGTCCCCGAGCAGGAACATCTCGACGGTCAGCGTCCCCACGATGTCGAGCTCATTGGCCAGGTGGATCGCCAGCTGCCGTGCGCGGGCGGCGATGTCGGCCGTGACGGGCAGCGGCGCCGGAACGACCGTTTCGAACAGGATCCCCGCGTCGTGCCTGTTGCGACCGACGGCAAACGGAACCGCCTTGCCATCGAGCCCCCGGGCGACGACCACAGACAGCTCGCAGGCGAAGTCGAGCTCGCTCTCGAGCAGCAGCCCGGCGGCCTGGGCTGAGCGTTCAAGCGCCATCCAGGCGGGCTCGATGTCGGCGGCCGAGGCGATCCGGACCTGGCTTCGGCCGTCGTAGCCGCCGATCGCGGCCTTCAGCCGCAAGGGCGCGCCAATCTCGGCGACGGCCGCGTCCAGCTCTGCTCGTGTTCGTACGGCTCGCCACGGCGCGACCGTGGCCCCAGCGCCTTCAAGGAAACGGCGCTCGGCCAGTCGGTCCTGGGTCACTTCCAGGGCCCGGAGACTCGGCCTCAGCGGTCGAAGGTCAGCGGCCGCCCGGCCGACCGCGGCCGCGACATGCTCCAGCTCATAGGTGACAACGGCACTCCTGCCGGCCAGGCGGACCGCGGCGGCGACATCGTCATAGCCGCCCACGATCACCTCGTCGGCAACGGCCGCCGAAGGACAGTCGGGATCCGGGTCGAGGATCGCGATTCGGTAGCCCATCGCCCGGGCCGCCATCGCCAGCATCCGCCCGAGCTGCCCACCGCCAATGATCCCGATCGTGGCCGGCGGCAGGATCGGGTCGTGGGGCATGGCACTCACGCCCGAGAGTGTACGGGCGCTATCGAGTGGCCATGGACCTGACGATCCAGCCGCTGACGACCGCCATGTGGCCCGCGCTGAGCGCGCTGTTCGAAGAGGGCGGCGATCCGAAGTGGTGCTGGTGCCAGTTCTGGCGATCGAGCGGTTTCAGCGGCAGCCGAACGGAGCAGCTCGAGGCCAACCGGAACCGGTTGCAGGCCCAGGCTGCTGGTTCGCTCGCTCCGGGACTCGTTGCCCTGGCCGACGACGGCACGGCTGTGGGCTGGGTCAGCCTGGGGCCTCGCGAGGACTTCGAGCGGCTTGAGCGCTCGCGAGTCCGGCCACGCGTGGATGACGTTCCGGTGTGGTCGATCGTGTGCTTCGCCGTTTCGAAGCGCGCCCGGCGCCACGGCGTGGGTAGCGCGCTCCTGGACGGCGCCATCGAATTTGCCCGGGAACACGGCGCCCCGGCCCTGGAGGCGTACCCGGTGGATACGTCGACGGGCAAGCCAACCGGACCGACGCTCTACAGCGGCACCCTGTCGACCTTCCTGCGGGCGGGCTTCCGGGTCGTCCGCCAGGTCGATTCGACCCGGGCGACCGTCATCCGCTCGATCGTCCGGCTGGACCTTGACGCTGGCCTGACAAGCACCTGATACGAAGACCGGCTGGAAGCGTCGGCCAGGAATCGCGCCCATGATGGTTCGATGAGCACACGTTCGGCCGGCGCGGCCGGTCAACCGACCCTCGACTCGATCTTGCGGGTGATCGACCGGCCCTTGCTGCCGATCTCGATCGTCGCCCTTGTCATTGGCGCGCTGGCGGCCATCGTGGGCAGCTCGGGACCTGCGGGCACGGTCTGGATCGCCCTCACGATCGTTGTTGCGATCCGCCTCGTGGTGGAGATCCTGAACGCGATCCGGCATGGCCAGGTCGGCGTTGACCTGATTGCCGTCCTGGCCATGGTTGGGTCCGTCCTGCTCCACGAGTCGCTGCCCGGGGCCGTGATCGCGGTGATGATCACGACCGGCCGGGCGCTCGAGGATTACGCCGACAATCGCGCTCGGCGCGAGCTCGAAGCGCTCCTTGCCCGCTCTCCCCGGGTCGTCCATCGCTACGGACCCGATGGCCTGACATCACCCCCGATCGAGTCGGTGGTCCAGGGCGATCGGCTCCTGGTGAAACCAGGCGAAGTCGTCCCGGTCGATGGCACGATCGTCGGCGAAGCGGCCGTCCTGGACGAGTCCGCGCTGACCGGAGAATCACGCCCAACCATCCATCAGCCGGGTGACCAGGTCTCGTCGGGCACGGTCAATGCGGGCAGCCCATTCGACCTGATCAGCCTGGCCAGCGCCGAGGCAAGCACCTACGCCGGGATCATCCGGCTGGTGGCCTCCGCCGCGTCGTCAAAGGCACCCTTCGTGCGGCTCGCCGACCGCTTTGCCCTGCTCTTCCTGCCCGTGACCTTCGGCATCGCCGGGATTGCCTGGTTGCTGTCGGGCGACCCGGTCCGGGCGCTGGCCGTCCTGGTGGTTGCGACACCCTGTCCGCTGATCCTGGCGGCGCCCATCGCGATCGTGTCGGGTATCTCGCGGGCCGCCGGCAGGGGGATCATCGTCAAGGGCGGTGGGGCCCTGGAGAGCCTGGCCCGAGCCAGCGTGGTCCTGTTCGACAAGACGGGCACCCTCACCTCGGGCAGCCCCACCGTGGCCGGCGTCGAGAGCTTCGGGTCGATCGAACCGGACGAGCTGCTCCGCCTGGCGGCGTCCCTCGAGCAGCTCTCACCCCATGTATTTGCCGGAGCCGTGGTTCGTGCGGCCCACGAACGCAGCCTGACCCTGGATCTGCCCGAGGACGTCAACGAGCGGGCCGGCACTGGCGTGACCGGGCGGATCGGGAGCCGATTGATCCAGGTCGGCCAGGCCGACTGGATGGCCGCCGGTCAGCCGTTGCCCGGCCGGGTGCGGGAGCTCCGTCGGCGAACCGCCCTGGAAGGCTCCTCGACCGCCTTCGTGGGAGTGGACGGTTGCATCGAAGGCGCCCTGATTCTGACCGACCCCATTCGAACGGAGACGCCGCGAGCTTTGCGCCTGCTCCGTCGGGCAGGCATCCGGCGGATCGTGATGGTCACCGGCGACTCGCCGGCGGTGGCCGAAACCGTGGGTTCCGCGATCGGGGTCGACTCCATCCTGGCCGAACGGACACCCGCCGAGAAGCTGGCGATCGTGGCCTCCGAGCGCGCCGATTCCGGCGGGTTGGTGGTCATGGTCGGCGATGGGATCAACGACGCACCCTCGCTGGCTGCAGCCGATGTCGGGGTGGCGATGGGTGCCCGGGGAGCCACGGCTGCCTCTGAAGCCGCCGACATCGTGATCGTGGTGGATCGGCTCGACCGCATCGCCGAGGCGATCCGGATCGCCCGGCGTTCGCGCCGGATCGCGCTCCAGTCGGTGATCCTGGGGATTGGCCTGTCGGTCCTGGCGATGATCGCGGCGGCCTATGGCCTGCTGCCGCCCGTGGCCGGAGCAATCCTCCAGGAGCTGATCGACGTGGCGGTGATCCTGAACGCGCTGCGGGCGCTGGGCGGTGATCGCGAACAGCGCACGACCGTACCCGGCTGGGCCGAAACCGGACCGGCCCTCCATGCGGCCCACACCGGCCTGCATGGCGAGATCGAGCGCCTGCGCCGAACGGCCGATCGTCTGGACCAGCTCGAGCCCGCCGCGGCCCTGGCCGAAGTCCGCGAGATCAACGCGTTCCTGGCCGGCCCGCTGCTCGATCATGAGCGCTTCGAGGACCAGACCGTCTACCCGTCGGTCGCCTCGGCGGCCGGCGACGACGACGCAACCGCACCACTCAGCCGGACCCATCGCGAGATCTTCCACCTGATCGGACTGTTCAGCCGGCAGGTGGATGAGCTGGAGGCAGGTGGGCCGGACGACGGGGACCAACGCGATCTACGGCGCGTCTTGTACAGCCTCCACGCGATCCTCGGCCTGCACATGGCCCAGGAGGAGGAGCTCTACGTTGGCCTGAGCGAGGGCGCGGCGTGACATCGCGACGGCCGATCGTGGTCGACTGCGACACAGGTATCGACGACAGCCTGGCCCTGCTCTACCTGTGTGCCTCGGACGATGCCGAGCTGGTCGCGGTCACCTGCTGCAGCGGCAACGTCGAAGCCCACCAGGTGGCCGACAACAACCGCGGCCTGCTCCAGCTGATCGGGCGGGGCGACGTGGAAGTTGCCCTGGGTCGCACGGTGCCCCTGGTCCGGCCGCTCGAGATCACGTCCGAGACACACGGGCCACGGGGCATCGGCTACGCCGAGCTGGATGCCGGGCGGCGGCCACTGTCGGAACGCCACGCGGCAGACCTGATCGCGGACGAGGCACGCCGACGGCCGGGCGAGCTGACCCTGCTGTGCATCGGCCCGCTGACCAACCTGGCCGTGGCCCTCGAGCGCGAACCAGCGCTCCCCCGACTGCTCCGCCGGCTGGTGATCATGGGCGGGGCGTTCCGGGTGCCGGGCAACACGACGCCGGTCTCCGAGTGGAACATCCACTGCGACCCGGAGGCCGCGCGGGCCGTCCTGGGCGCCTGGACCGCAGCAATCGAGGGGGATCCGAGCGTCTCGCGGATCCTGGCCCTGGGCCTGGACGTGACCGAACAGGCCGTCATCCGGCCGGAGCACGTGGTAGCCCTTGCCCGGCGGGCCGGCAGCCGGCCCGATGACGCGATCGCCCTGGGCCGGGGCGAGGATCCGATGCACGCCACCCGCTCCGTGGCCAGCAACCCGGTCATTCGATTCGTGGCCGATGCACTGCGGTTCTACATGGAGTTCCACGCCACGTACGACGGCTTCTACGGCGCCTTCATCCACGATCCGCTGGCCGCGGCGGCGGCACTCGATGAGAGCCTGGTCAAGACTGAGGCCCTCGCGGTGGACGTCGAAACCGGTGGCGAGCTGGCCGCGGGCCAGACGATTGCCGACTTCCGAGGCCTGTGGCGCCGCACCCCGAACGTGGACGTCGCGGTCTCGGCCGATGCCGACGAGTTCATTCAGCGCCTGGTCGAACGGGTCGGCGGACTGGCCGAACGCGTCGGAACAGTGGCGGCGGAGCCTCCGAACGTGGCACCCTAGGGGACGAGGGAGTCTCGAGATCCGGCGAACGCCCGGGTCGCGTGAGCATTTAGGGTCGGAGGGAATGACAGATGGGCTGGATTTCGCGCCAGTTCACAACGCGGACCATCGTGCTGATGACGATCGCAATTCCGATCAACATCGTGCTGGGCGTGACCGTCCAGCAGGTCCTGAAGCTGCCGATCTACCTCGACTCGATCGGCACGATCCTGGTTGGCGTGCTGGCGGGCCCAATCGCCGGCTTGCTCACCGGCGTCCTGTCGAACTTGATCTGGCAATACGCCCCGGGTATCGGCGGCGGCACGATTGGACCCTTCGCAATCACCGCCGGGGTCATCGGCCTGCTGGCCGGCGTTTGGGGCCAGCTGGGGATCTACCGTTCCAGGCCGGCCTCGCGGACCGTGCTGATCCTGGCGGCAGTAACGGCAGCGATCCTGATCGGGGTGGTGGTCTACCCGATCGTCAACAACTCGGCCTACACCGACCCGAACATCGGCGGCTACCCAAGCTGGGTGTTCACCGCGATCGTCGTGATCGGGATCGTCGCTGCGGCGATGGTCGGCGGCTTCATCTACCTGTCGCGCGACCTGGCCGGCTTCTGGGTTGCCCTCGCCGGGGTGATCACCGGGATCGTGGCCGCCTTCGTCTCGGCTCCGATCTCGGCCTACGTCTTTGGCGGTGTGACGGGTTCCGGCGTCGACGTGCTCGTGGCCGCTCTTCGGCAGGGCGGTCAGGACGTGATCCACGCCTCGCTTGGCCAGGGGTTGTTCAGCGACCCGATCGACAAGACGATCACGAGCTTCGTGGTGTTCATCATCCTGGCCGGACTGTCGCGCCGGATCATCGCCCGGTTCCCGAATGGCGAACACCTGGTGGGCGCCACCGTCGACTGATCAAGCGTCTGGGCTTGCCCCACGCGGAGACCAACCTGACTTTCGTTCCCGAATACGTCCTGCGACCGCCGGCGGGCTTCTATCGAGGCCTGAACCCCGCCACGAAGCTGGTCATCGCGCTGTGTACGGCGGCCCTCGCCTTCGTCCTGCGCGGCTGGCTGGCTCCTATCGTGGCCCTCGGCGTGGTCGGCGCGACGGTCGCCGGAGCCAGGCTTGGGCGAGCATTCGTGCCGTTCGTGCTGGCCACCCTGCCCCTGCTCGTGTCGATCGTCCTGATCAACACGTTCCTCTACCCCGGCGCGACCGACACGATCTTCGTGGTCGGTCCGTTGCGAGCCACCGGCAGCGGGCTTACGGTCGCCGGCCAGGCGTCGCTGCGGATCCTGGCCTTTGCCCTGAGCGTGGCGGTGTTCGCCCTGACGACCCAGACCAGCGACCTGCTGGCCGACCTGGAGCGACGGGGAATGGGCCGGCGGGCGTCGTTCATCATCGGCTCGGCAATCCAGACCGTCCCCCGGCTGGCTGCCCGGGCCGGCGAAGTGGCAGACTCGCAGCGCGCCCGCGGGCTGGATACGCAGGGTTCGCCATGGCGCCGGATCCGGGGCATCGTGCCGCTGGCTGGACCGATGATCTCGGGTGCCCTGTCCGAGGTGGAGGAGCGCACGATGGCCCTCGAGGCCCGGGCGTTCTCGGCTCCCGCCCGCCGCGCCACCCTCCGGCCGATGCCCGATGACCGCTTCCAGCGGATCGGCCGGTGGCTGCTCGGCGTGGCCACGATCGCTCTCATCATCGCCACCCTGACCAGCCGGCTGGCCCTGCCGTGAGCGTCCTGGAGCTGAGCGGCGTCCGCTACCGCTATGCCGGGGCAACCGACTGGGCCCTGGACGGATTGGACCTGGCGCTCGAGGCCGGCGAGGTGATCGGCATCTGCGGGGCAAACGACGCGGGCAAGTCCACCCTGTGCCTGGTCGCGGCGGGCCTGGCTCCCGGCGCAATCGGGGGCAGGCTCGAGGGATCGGTCCTGATCGGCGGAACTGATTCGCGGGAGCTTGCGCCGTATGTGGCTGCCCAGCGTTGCGGAATCCTGTTCCAGAATGCGGCCACCCAGCTGACCGGCACGACGGCCACGGTCTGGGAAGAGGTGGCGTTCGGCCCGCGCAACCTGGGCCTGGACGTCGCAGCAATCGTCGAACGGGTGGGCTGGGCCATGACCCTGGCCCGGGTCGAGCACCTGGCCGAGCGTCAGCCCGACCGCCTGTCGGGAGGCCAGGCGCAACTCGTGGCGCTTGCCTCGGTCCTGGCCCTGCGGCCGGCCGTGCTCATCCTGGACGAGCCGACGAGCCAGCTGGACCCGGCCGGCACCACCCTCGTTGGCGAGACGCTCAGCGGCCTGGCCCGGGACACGGGCACGGCGCTCCTCGTGGTCGAGCACAAGACGGACCTGCTGGCCCGGATCGCCGATCGAGTGATCGTGATCGGCGCCGGGCGGATCGCCCTGGGTGGCGCCGCCGGTGCGGTGCTGGGTGATCCGCGGCTGGTCGAATTGGGCGTCGCGCCGCCGGCGGCGGTTCGGCTGCGCCGGCTGGCCGAGGAATCGGGAGTCGGGCCAGGGCTGAGGCAGGGACTGGGACTGGGGCTCGAAGCGTGATCGAGCTGAAGGGCATCAGCCACGTCTACCCGGGTGGCTCGCGAGCACTCGACGGGGTTGACCTGCGCATCGCCGACGGTGAGTGCCTCGCCATCATCGGCCAGAACGGCAGCGGCAAATCGACCCTCGTCCGCCACCTCAACGGCCTGCTCAGGCCAACCGAAGGCGCGGTCCTGATCGACGGCATGCCAACCGCGCAGATGCGGGTCGTCGCCCTGGCCGCCCGGGTGGGGCTCGCCTTCCAGGACCCGGATCGCCAGATCTTTGCCAGCCGGGTCCGGACCGAGGTGGCGTTTGGGCCACGCAACCTAGGCCTGCGCGGCGCGGCGCTCGAAACGGCGGTCGCGGAGGCGCTTGGCGCGACGGCCCTGGCCGACGATGGGGATCGAAACCCGTACGACCTGGGCTTCTCGCGCCGAAAACTGCTGGCCCTGGCCTCGATCCTGGCGATGGGCACGCCCACGGTTGTGCTCGACGAGCCGACGACCGGCCAGGACCTGCGCGGCGTCGAGCGAATCCAGGGGATCGTCGCGAACCTGGCGGCTGCGGGACGAACCGTGATCGCGATCAGCCACGACATGCGCTTCGTGGCCGAATCATTCAGCCGGGTGGTGGTGATGGAAGCCGGCCGGGTGATCCTCGACGGAACGCCGGCGAACGTGTTTGCCGAGGCGAACTGGGCGGCCCTGGCCGGTACCTACATCGAGCCGCCGCTGCCGGCCCAGATCGGCTCCCAACTTGGACTCGGCTCCACGCCCACCGACGCGTCGCTGGTGGACGCCCTGGTTCGGCGCTCCGCCTAGCTGTGGGTCAGCTGTCGGTCAGCCGCCGGGCGCCGACCACGATCAGCAGGAACGACGTTTCGACGACGTCGACGCCGGCGATGACGAGGGCCACGATCAGCGGCAGCGGGTTGGCCAGAAGCCAGCCTGCCCCGGCTGCGAACGCACTCACCGCCAGGAACACGAACCGGACGCCGCGGACCAGCGCGGCCAGGTCATCCCGGTTGCGCAGCCCGATCAGCGCCCGCCGGAGCATCTCCACGCCCAGCCAGGCGGCGCCGCCAACGAGCGCTGCCCGGACGAGCGTCGGTGGCGTCACCAGGTCCTGGAGCAGGCCGGCGTTCCAGCCGAGGGCGGTCCCCGCGACCAGCGCCAGCAAGCCGGCAACCAGCGGGCCAACGCGGCGCGCAGCCCCGTTCACCTGCTGAGCTGGACCTCGTACATCGCGCCGTCCACGATCCGCCAGCCGCGAATACCCGGCTCGCCGGTCACCGGATCGGCCAGGTCGTCACGCAGCGAGATCAGCAGATATAGGGCATCCGGCCACCAGGCGGCCTGGGCAACGTCGGTCGGCGAGGGCACCGCCGGCGAGTGGGTGTGGGAGTGGACGATCGCCCAGATCTCCTGGTCGTCGGCATCGGCGGCCATGGTCACCGCGAGCAGCTCGCCGGCATCGATCCGGTAGCGCGATGGCGAGGCCGCTTCGTTGCGGGTCGGCACAAACCGGAGGGCCGTGCCGCCACTGGCCGGGTAGGCCGAGCCGACGATCACCCCGCAGGCCTCGTTAGGGTAGTCGGTCCCGGCGTGCTTAATGATTCCCGTCCGGATCTCGGGCGACAGGGCCACCGCAGCCGGCCCAGGGTGGCCTACCACCAGTTCACCCCGCCTTCGAGATCGGCTTCCATCTCGTCGAGATCACGGTTGAACGTGCCCGCCGACAGGTATTTCCAGCCGCCGTCGGGCAGCAGGGCCACGATCGTGCCGCTGGTCATCACGCGAGCCTCGCGAGCGGCCGCGACGAGCACGGCGCCGCATGACGGACCAGCAAAGATGCCCTCGCGATCGACCAGGTCGCGCAGCGCTGCAATCGCGTCCCGGTTGCTGACGAGGTACTTCGCGTCGAGCAGGCTGGGGTCCAGGATCTCGGGCACGAAGCCGTCATCGAGCGAGCGCAGGCCCTGAACGTTCTCGCCGGGCAGCGGCTCGGCCGCCA
>JBBRIV010000082.1:0-11198 GCA_038220425.1 Candidatus Limnocylindrales bacterium | reverse complement strand
CGCTCGTTCTACCGGTTCACGACCCGCAACGGCTGGACCGAGGGCGATCCGTGGGGCGCCATTGCCACCCCGCGCATGCCCCGCCGGTTGCCCCGCGTCCTGGAGATCGAGGAGGTTGAGCGACTGCTCGCCGCGATCTCGCACGAGCCCGCACCAAGCGAAGGGGCGGCAGCGGTTCACGCGCCCCGGGCAGCCGAAGTGCTGGCCGATGCCCTCGCCCTGCGCGATCGGGCGATCGTCGAGACGGCCTATGCCGCGGGTCTCCGGATCAGCGAGCTGGCGGCTGCCAGTCTGGGCGCCGTCGATCTGCGCCGGGGCGAGATCCGGGTCATGGGCAAGGGCCGCAAGGAGCGGATCGGGTTGCTTGGCCGTCCGGCCCGGGCGGCGCTCGAGGCGTACCTGGCCGACGGCCGCCCCGTGCTGCTCAGCCATGCCCCTGCGCAATCCGGCGCGACTCCCGAGATCTTCCTGAACCATCGTGGCCGGCCCCTCGGAGTGCGCGGCCTGCGGATGCGCCTCGACGGCCTGCGCGCTCGTGCCGGACTGCCCCTGGGCGTTTCCCCGCATACCCTCCGACACAGCTTTGCGACTCACCTGCTCGATGGCGGGGCAGATCTGCGTGTCGTCCAGGAGCTGCTCGGCCACGAGAGCCTGGCCACCACCCAGATCTACACCCACGTCTCGCCGACGCGCCTCCGGGCGGCGTATGAGGCAGCTCACCCGCGCGCCCGCCAGGCCCACTGACCGCCAGCCATGACTGCCTCACGGGGGATTGCCCGGGCCGGCCTGATCGTGACCAGCGCGTTCCTCGTGTCACGCATCCTCGGGTCGGTTCGGCTGATCGTGATCGGGGCAACGTTCGGGGCAAGCGCCGACCTGGACGCCTTCCTCGCCGCGTTCCGCATCCCTGACTTCATCTTCCAGTTGGTTGCCGCCGGGGCCCTGAGCTCGGCCCTGATCCCGATCGTGGCCGGCCTGCTGGCAACGGACCAGGAGGCCCGGGCGTGGCGGGTGGCGTCGACGGTCACGACCCTGATGCTGGCGGTCCTGCTCGTCCTGGCTGTCATCGTGGCCATCGCTGCGCCGGTGCTCGTGCCGGTGATCACCGCCCATTTCACGCCGGCCCAGATGGACCGCACGGTGGAGCTGACCCGGGTGATGCTGTTCAGCCCGATCCTGCTCGCCGGGGGCGCCCTGGCCACCAGCCTGCTCAACGCCCGGGGACGGTTCGCGGCATCAGCGATCGCGCCGATCGTCTACAACGTCGCGATCATCCTGGCCGCGGTCGTGCTGGCGCCCGGCCTGGGGATCGTCGGCCTGGCAATCGGGGTGGTCCTGGGCGCTGCCGGCCACCTCGCGATCCAGCTGCTGCCCCTCAAGCACACCGGCTTTCGGTACGGCCCCAACCTCGACCTGGCCGATCCGGATGCTCGTCAGGCGCTTCTGCTCATGGCCCCCCGGGCGATTGGCCTGGCCGCCAGCCAGTTGACCTTCCTGGTCGCGGTGTCGGTCTCGACCGGACTCGGGATCGGGGCGGTCACCGCCTTCACCTTCGCCTTTTCGGTCTTCCAGCTGCCGATCGGGATCATCGGCATCCCACTGGGCGTGGTCACCCTGCCGGCACTGTCGCGCGAGCTGGCCCTGGGCGAGGTCGAACGCTACCTGGCCCTGGTCCGGCACGCCCTCCGGCTGATCCTGTTCGTGATGGTCCCGCTGACCGGGCTGGCCATGGTCGCCCGGGGCCCGGTTGTCCGGCTGCTGTTCGACTACGGCCAGATGGATGAACACTCCCTCGAGCGGACGGCTACAACCCTGCTCTGGTTGCTCCTCGCGCTGACCTCGGAGTCGATGATCGCGATCCTGGCCCGAGCGTTCTACGCCGACCGGGATACGCGCACCCCGGTCTTCGCCGCGATCGTGGCCGTGGTCCTCAACGTCAGCCTGTCGATCGCCCTGTCGGGTCCGTTCGGCCTGGCCGGCATCGGCCTCGCGATCAGCGTGGGTTCGTGGGCCGAGGCCGGTGTCCTGGTCCTGATCCTGGAGCGCCGCCGGCCCACCTTTCAGCCGGCCATCCTGGTCCGCGCGGGAGGCGTCGCCGCGGTCGCCGCGTTGCTCGCCACGGCCGTTGGTTTCGGAGCCCAGCAGCTCGTTGCCGGCTTGATCGGAGCGGAGCCCGAGAAGCTCAGCCTGGCCCTCCAGCTGGCCGCAACTGGGCTGGCCGGCGGCCTGGTCTACCTCGGCCTGGCGGCGCTGTTCAGGATTCCCGAGCTGGGCACGATCGTGGATCTCGCGATCGCCGTCGCCCGGCGCCGTACGATCTCCGGATGAGGTTTACCGAGGCGACCGCAGAGCAGCTTGGGGACTGGGATCGGTACACCGTCGATCGGCCCGGGGGCAACGTCTACCAGTCGCTGGCGTGGGCCGAGCATCGAGCCCAGCTCGGCTGGCGGCCGCGATTCATGATCGCCGATGACGGATTTCGGCTGCTCTCGCTGGAGCGGCCGTGGCGGATCATCGCCGGTTCCGGGGCATACCTCTCCAAGGGGCCGATCTCGGCCGGCGAACCGGTCGAGCACACCGCTGAGCGGCTGGCCGTCGCGACCGAGTGGCTCTTCCGCCAGGGCGTCGACGTGCTGTCTTCGGACGCCGAGATCCCGGCCAGCACGGGCTACGGGCAGCTGATCGAGGCTCGCGGGTTCAAATTGATCGAGGAGGTCCAGCCGTCGCGTCACCGGGTGGCCCTCGTACTCCATCCGGGCGAACCCGAGTCGAGCTACCTGGCCGGGCTGGCGACCACGACCCGGCAGCTTGTCCGCAACGGCGAGAAGGCCGGCCTGCGTGTTGTCCGCTGGGATCGCCGGCCGGACCCGGTGCCCGGCGATGGCTTTGAGCTGCCGCCTTCCGGCTCCACGCCGGCCGAGGCCTTCGACCGCTTCTACGACCTGCTCGAAGTGACCGCCGCGCGCCGCCATTTTGGGCTCGGTCCCCGGGCGGCCTTCGTCAACTGGTCGTGCGCCGGGCTGGAAGCGGGCCACGTGGTCCTGCTCGAGTGCCGGGCGCCGAACGACGAGCTGCTCGGCGCGGCGACCTTCTATCGGCACGGCGGGCGGCTGACCTACTCGCACTCGGGCGATCGAGCCGAGCTGCGCCGGACCTACCCGGCGGTATCCCGGCTCCTCCTGTGGCGGGCGATCCAGATTGCCGTCCGCCAGGGCATGCTCGAGGTGGACTTTGCCGGGGTCGATGTCCGGGGGGCACGGCGCGAGCCGGTCGCCGGTGAAGAAATGGCCGGCCTGTACGACTTCAAGCGCTCGTTTGGAGCGACCTGGATCGAGCTCACCGGCAACCACGAACGGGTGGGCCAGGCCTGGCGGTACGGCCTGGGCCGGGTGCTCGGCCGCCTTCTCGGAGCGCGCCGATGAGCGGCCCCGGCGCCGGCTCTGGTACGCGCGCCGGCGCTGGCGATTCGGCCGCCGATCTGGCCTGGGATGCCTTCGTGGACGCGAATCCCCGGGCCAGCTACCTCCAGCTGAGTGGCTGGGCCCGGACGAAGGCGGCCAACGGCTGGCGGCCGTGGGCCGTGGAAGCCGACACACCGGGCGGCCTGATCGGCGCGCGGGTCCTCCTCCGTCGCCCGAAGGGCGTGCCGTGGACCTTCGCCTACGCACCGCGCGGCCCGCTGGCGGTCAGCTGGGATGAGCCGGGCATCGCCGCATTCACGGAGCGGCTTCACGGGGCCGGTCGGCCGGCCGAGCGGATCTCGCACCTGCGAATCGATCCCGAGATCGAGCTCAACGGCCCGTCCGACCTCGACGGCAACGCTCGCCGAACGCTCGCCGCCCTGGGTTGGCGGCCGGCGCCGCAGATCCAGCCGAGTGTCAGCCGGGTGATCGACCTCGCCCCCGACGAGGCGGCCCTGTGGAACGCCCTGCGCGGCAAGTGGCGCCAGTACGTGAACCGGGCGCGCTCGGGCGGTGTCCGGATCGAAGAACGCGGCCGCGACGACCTGGCCGCCTTCCACGCGATCATGACTGCGACGTCGGCGCGGACCGGCACCCCGATCCGGACGGAAGGGTCGTACCGGGCCATCTGGGACGCCTTTGCGCCGAGCGGCCGGGTGCGCCTGCTGTTCGCCGTGGCCGCCGACGGGACGCCCGAAGCCGTCCTGTTCCTGGTCCGGGCGGGCACCCGGGTGGTTGAGCCGTATGGCGGGATGACCAACGACGGGGCCGTTTCCCGGGCGAACTACCTGCTCAAGTGGGAGGCCATCCGCTCGTCGAAGGCGGCCGGCGGCAGCTCGTATGACATGTGGGGCCTGGTCCACCCGGGCATTCGCCAGTTCAAGGAGGGCTTCGGAGGACGCGAAGTCCGCCTGATCGGAGCGTTCGACCTTGACCTGCGACCCGTCGGTGCCCGTCTATATCGGCTCGTTGAGCGCCGGCGCGGTCCTCGGCGGAGCTCCGAGGGGTCCGGGCCGGGTGCCGGGGCCGGGCCGAGTGATCGGAGCGGGGCCGGATGACGATCGCCCAGCTCCTCGCCAAGGCAGATGCCGGGCGTTCCGCCCGGCCGTTGGTCGAGCTGGTCGCGCGTCTGGCTCGCGAGGGTCGTCTGCGCAGCGTTCGGGCGGCCGACGGGCGCCCGGTGGCCCCGTCGGCGATCGTTCCGGCCCTGATCAGCGGGCTGACCGCCGACTCGCGCGCCGTCCGGCCGGGAGTGATCTTCGTGGCCGTCCCGGGCGACCATGCCGACGGCCACGACTTCGTGATCGCGGCGGCGGCTGCGGGCGCCCTCGCGGCGATCGTCGAGCAGCCCGTGCCCGGCGCGGCACTTATCCAGCTGGTCGTCGATCGGAGCCGCTCGGCCCTGGCCAGTGCGGCCGGCTGGTGGTACGGCGATCCCAGCCGCGAGCTGGGGGTGGTGGGCATCACCGGAACGGATGGCAAGACCACCACCTCGTTCCTGGCCGCGGCGGCACTCGACGCGGCCGGGCTGCGCTCGGGCCTGGTGGGCACAGTCGAGCTCCGCGTCGGGGGCACCGCCGAGCCGACCGTGGAGCACCAGACCACGCCCGAGGCAGCCGAGCTTCAGCGGCTCCTCCGGGCCATGGCCGACTCGGGCGATGCGGCTGCCGTGATCGAGACCACGTCCCATGGGCTGGCCCTCGACCGAGTCGCCGGGATTGCCTACGATGCCGCGATCCTGACCAACCTGACCCATGAGCACCTCGACCTGCACGGCTCGTTCGAGGCCTACCGGGCGGCCAAGCTGAGCCTGTTCGAACGCCTCGCGGACCGCCGCCCGGCCAAGACCGGTGCGCCGGCGGGCGTGGCCTGGCCGCGCCTGGCGGTGGTCAACCGGGACGACCCGGCGGCCGACCTGTTCATCGCCGTCTCGCGCGAAGCTGGGGCCCGGGTCGTGACCTACGGCGCGGAACCTGGGGCCGACGTGCTGGCCGGCCGAATCGAGGAGGATCCCCGGCGGCTGTCGGTTGCCTACCAGGCGCCGTCGGGCTCGGCCCGGCTGAGCCTGCGCCTCGCCGGCCGGTTCAACGTCCACAACGCCCTGGCGGTGGTCGCCCTGGGCGAGGGCCTGGGCCTGGATTCGGCCGCCGTCCGGGCCGGGATCGAAGGGGTCGCCGGAGTGCCCGGCCGGATGGAGCGGATCGAGCATGGTCAGCCGTTCACAGTCATCGTCGACTACGCACACAGCCCGGCTTCGCTGGAAACCGTGCTCCACTTGCTCGCCCCGGTGGCCGCAGCCGGCGGGGGAGGGCTGATCGCCGTATTCGGGTCGGCCGGCGAACGCGACCGCGGCAAGCGCTCGATGATGGGCAGGATCGCCGGTGAGCGCTGCCGCCTGGTGGTGGTCACCGACGAGGACCCCCGGGGTGAGGACCGCCTGGCGATCCTCGAGGAGATTGCCCGCGGGGCCGAGACAGCCGGTCGCCGCCGCGACCGTGACCTGTTGCTCATCGCCGATCGTCGGGCGGCGATTGGAGCGGCGCTCGAGCAGGCCCGGCCGGGCGACGTCGTGCTCTTCGCCGGCAAGGGCCACGAGCGCTCGATCATCGGCCCGGATGGCCCGGTTCCCTGGAACGAGCGCGCAACGGTGGAGGCAGCCCTGGCAGCCCTGGGCTTCGCACAGGACTGAGGGGCCGGGCGGGGGGCCGTGGGGCCGTGGGGCCGGGCGGAGGCGGCGGCGGCTCGGGCGGCGGCAGCGGCGCGGCCAGGGCTTCGGACATATGCCGCTGTGGGCGGCCGTATGGCGGGATCCAGCCAAATCAAGAGGCCCAGGCGGCCGCGGGCAAGCTCATTCGTGCTTGGCGCGCCGGCCCGGAGCACCATTTCCAGCGATTCAGGCGCGTCGAGTCGCCGTACGGCCGCTGTGGGCGGCATTTGTCCGAAACGAGCCCGCTCCTATCGGCTGAACGCCCGCATCACCGACTTCGGCCGAGCCGCCTGATCGGGGCCGTGCGCAACCACTGGTATTCTTGAACGAAGATGACCATCGAGCCGATTCCGAGCACGAAGCGGGGGAGCCGCCGCGCGTCACCCCGGGTGGAGGGCGTGCCGGCACACGGATCCACGGCCGCCCCGGCAGGCACGCCGGCACGCACGCCGGCACGCACAGCGGCGCCAGCACCAACCGAACCGGTCCGAGCGCGGCGCGTACGTGGGCCGGCTCGGACTGATCCGATCGAGGCGCTCCGGGGGCCCCTGCTGGCAACTGTGCTGACGCACTACCCCCAGGCCGACCTGGACGGCGTGAACCGGGCGTTCGACCTGGCTGTCGAGGCGCATGCCGGCCAGCACCGGGCGTCGGGCGAGGCCTACGTCATCCACCCGATCGCGAGTGCCCAGACCGTGGCCGACCTCGGAATCGACCCGGTGGCGGTCCAGGCGGCGCTCCTCCATGACGTGCCCGAGGACACCGAGTACAGCCTGACCGACGTCGAAGATCGCTTTGGCCCGGAGGTTGCCCGGCTCGTCGATGGTGTCACCAAGCTGTCCAAGTTCAGCACCCACTCGCACGAAGAGCAGCAGGCCGAGAACATTCGGAAGATGTTCCTGGCGATGGCCGAGGACATTCGCGTTGTCCTGATCAAGCTGGCCGACCGGCTTCACAACATGCGCACCCTGGCCGCCCTGCCCATCGACAAGCAGACCCGGATCGCCCGCCAGACGATGGAGATCTACGCCCCGCTGGCCGAGCGGCTGGGCATCTGGCAGATGAAGTGGGAGCTCGAGGATCTCGCCTTCAAGGCCCTCGAGCCGGAGCGCTACCGCGAGCTGGCCCGCCTCCTGGACACCCGCCGGCAGAGCCGCGAAGGGTTCATCAAGCGGGCGATCGAGGAGCTCCGTCCGGCGCTCCAGGCGGCCGGGATCCAGGCTGACATCCAGGGCCGGCCCAAGCACCTGACGAGCATCTGGAAAAAGATGGAGCGCAAGGGCGCCGAGTTCGAAGAGATCTACGACGTCTACGCCATCCGCTGCCTGGTCGACGAGGTCAAGGACTGCTACGCCGCGCTGGGCATTGCCCACTCCCTGTGGCGGCCGATTCCCGGCCAGTTCGACGACTACATCGCGATGCCCAAGAACAACCTCTACCAGAGCCTCCACACGGCCGTCCTGGCTCTCGACGGCAAGCCCCTCGAGATCCAGATCCGGACCCACCAGATGCACCAGGTCTCGGAAGTGGGGATCGCCGCCCACTGGCGCTACAAGGAAGGCTCCAAGGTCGACCGCGAGTACGACGCCAAGCTGGCCTGGCTGCGCCAGCTCATGGACTGGCAGCGCGACGTGGCCGACGCGACCGAATTCGTCGAGGGCATCAAGCTCGACATCTTCCAGGATCAGGTCTTCGTGTTCACGCCCAAGGGCGATGTCAAGGACCTGCCGGCCGGCTCCACCCCCCTCGACTTCGCCTACCGGATCCATACCGACGTGGGCCACCGCTGCATCGGCTCGAAGGTCAACAACCGGCTGGTCCCGCTCGACTATCGGCTGCACAACGGCGACATTGTCGAGATCGTGACGACCAAGGGCGCCCACGGCCCGTCGCGCGACTGGCTGAACCTGGTCCGGACGAGCCACGCCCGGGAGAAGATCCGGGCCTGGTTCAAGCGCCAGGAGCGCGACGAGAACATCAGCCACGGCCGGGAATCGCTCGAGCGGGAGCTTCGCCGGCTCGCCCGCAAGTCGATCCAGTCGGTAGGCGTGGACCGGATCAGCGAAGTGGCCAAGGGCTATACGTACGACAACCTCGACGATTTCTATGCCGCCATCGGCTATGGCGCGGTGGGCGCCCAGCAGGTCGTCATGCGCCTTGGCGTGGTCGACGACGCCGAGCTGGCCCTCCCGACCGTCGCCCCCAACCAGCCGGTCCGCACCGGCGGCGTGCGGGTCAAGGGCGTGAGCGACCTGCTCATTCGGTTCGGCAAGTGCTGCCACCCCATCCCCGGCGATCCGATCGTGGGTTTCATCACCCGGGGCAAGGGCGTCACGGTCCATTCCCAGTCGTGCCCCACGGTGATGAACGAGCGCGAGGTTGGCCGGATGATCGAGGTCGAGTGGGAGGCGGCGGCAACCCAGACCTACCCGATCGCGATCCGGGTCGAGGCCTACGACCGGACCGGCCTGCTCAACGACATCACCCAGGTCGTGGCCGAGTACAAGGTCAACATCCTGGCCGCGGCGGTCAAGGTCCTGCCCGATCACATTGCGGTGGTGACGGCCACCTTGCAGGTCGCGGCGGTCAGCCAGCTGGCCAAGGTCATGAGCCGGATCGAGGGCCTCAAGGACGTGATCTCGGTCCAGCGCGACCTCGGCTAGCGCGCCAGCACGTCCGCGGCCAAGCCGCTCAGCCTCAGCCAGGCCGCCGGCTGGCAGGCCTGCCGCTAGACTTCGGGAATGCCCACCTTTCGCGCACCGCGCGGCACTCGCGATCTGCTGCCCCCGGAACGGGCCGCCCTGCGTCGCCTCGAGACGATCGCTAGCAGCCTCGCCCAGCGTTACGGCTACCGCGAGATCGAGACGCCGATGCTCGAGCAGGCGGCCGTCTTCGAGCGTGGGGTGGGCGCGATCACCGACGTGGTCGAGAAGGAGCTCTTCCGAATCGCCCCGCGGACCGATGAAAGCGAGTCGTGGGCGCTCCGGCCTGAGCCAACCGCAGGCATCGTCCGGGCGTATGTGCAGCACGGGATGCAGACCCTGCCCCAGCCGGTGAAGCTGACCATGACCGGCCCGATGTTCCGGCACGATCGGCCGCAGGCCGGCCGCTACCGCCAGTTCTGGCAATTCGACATCGAGGCGATCGGTGATCCCGGTCCGGCCATCGATGCCGAGGTCATCGAGCTTGGCCGCACGTTCTATCGACTGGCCGGCCTCGCCGACGTCGAGGTCGTCCTCAACTCGATCGGCGACGGCGCCTGCCGGCCGGCCTACATCGCGGCCCTGGCGGCCTACTACCGACCCCACGTGGACCAGCTGCCGGCGCTCGAACGGGAGCGCCTCGACAAGAATCCGCTGCGCCTGCTGGACTCCAAGGATCCGGCCATGACCGAGCTCAATGCGGGGGCTCCCCGGATCACCGATCACCTGTGCCAGCCGTGCCAGGACCATTTCGATGCCGTCCGCGAGCACCTCGCGGTCCTGGACATCGTCTACCGCCTGGATCCCTCGCTGGTCCGCGGCCTCGACTACTACACCCGGACGGCGTTTGAGTTCTCCATTCCGGCTCGCCAGGGACAGCAGCAGGCGCTCGGCGGCGGAGGCCGCTACGACGGGCTGGTGGAGCTCCTCGGCGGGCATCCCACGCCGGGGATCGGGTTCGGCCTGGGTCTCGACCGGGTCATCCTGGCGCTCCAGGCCCAGGGTGCCGCGGAACCCCCGGACAGTGCGCCGGTGGCCGTCGTGGTTGGAGCCGACCCGGCCGATACGGCCACCCGCCTGCGGGTTGCCACCGACCTGCGCGCCGCGGGCATCGCGGTCCGGGCCGACCTGAGCCGGCGCAAGCTGGGCAAGCAGTTCGAGTCGGCCGCCAAGGAGCGTGCGCACTTCGTGGTGATCATCGGCGACGAGCTGGCCGACGGGAATGTCCAGCTCAAGGATCTCGATGCCGGTTCGCAGCAGCTGGTGGCCCTGGCCGACCTCGCCCGCAAGCTGGCCAGCGGCGACAAGACCCACCGGCACGGTACGGGCGACAGTTGAGCCAGCCTGAACGACTACGATAGGGCGGCCATGACTGCGTCGACTGCCAGCCTTGCCACGCCCTATCGGAGTCACACCTGCGGACAGCTGCGGGCGTCCGATTCAGGCCTCCCGGCCCGCCTGTCGGGCTGGGTCCATCGCCGGCGCGACCATGGCCAGCTGATCTTCCTGGACCTGCGCGACCGCTTCGGGATCACCCAGGTGATCATCGACGCGACCCAGGCGCCAATCGCCCACGGTGTCGCCAGCCGCGTCCGCAACGAGTTCGTGTTGAGCGTCAGCGGCACGGTCGCGCCGCGCCTGGAGGGAACCGAGAACGCCCGTCTCGAGACCGGCGCGATCGAGCTGCGGGCGAGCGACGTCGAGATCCTGTCCGAGTCGAAGACGCCGCCGTTCTACATCAATGAACCCGATGCTCCGATCGATGAGACCCTCCGGCTGCGCTACCGCTACCTCGACATCCGGCGCGAGCCGATGCAGCGTCGCCTCCTGCTCCGGTCCAGCCTGGTCCAGGCGATTCGGGCGATTCACCACGAGCACGGGTTTGTCGAGATCGAGACGCCCAACCTGATTCGTTCGACGCCCGAAGGCGCCCGCGACTTCATCGTCCCGTCACGGCTCAAGCCCGGCACCGTCTACGCCCTGCCCCAGAGCCCCCAGCAGCTCAAGCAACTGCTGATGGTCGGTGGAATCGACCGCTACTTCCAGATCGCCCGGTGCTACCGCGATGAGGACCTCCGGGGCGACCGCCAGCCCGAGTTCACCCAGCTGGACCTGGAGATGAGCTTCGTCGACGAGGAGGCGGTGATCGGCTTCGTCGAGCAGCTTGCGATCCGGGTGATGGCCGCTGTCGTGCCAGACCGGCCGCTCCTCCAGGTGCCTTTCCCCCGGCTGACCTTCCATGAGGCACTCGAACGCTTCGGCTCGGACAAGCCGGACCTGCGCTTCGGGATGGAGCTCGTCGACCTGGCCCCGGTTCTGGTCGATCCG